>JBIKVD010000413.1:0-3605 GCA_044357055.1 Oligoflexales bacterium
TCACCTTGTGTATTGGTGGCGGCGAAGCAAGTGCCATGATCTTAGAACTAGTCTAAGGCTGGCAGCAACCCTCTTCAGAGTTCGATAAAAAAGTCTCGCTTTAGTTTTGGCTGGCGCTCGCTCGCTGGGCTAGCTTTCCCATCTTTCTTTTCATTGATTTTCATGAAAGGCTCAAAGGAATCGTTCGATTGGCGAATCCCGTCTAGGTACATCGTGCAGCATATCTGACAAGTCAGCTCTGGTGCATGAACTCCATCGTATTTAGGATGACGAATGCACTGAATTTTTGCGCTTCCAGGACTGCCCAAGCTATTATTTTTGTTTTCCATTTCCGTTTCCACCTTTCCTATACCGGTTCTATATGAGTCGGCCTCAATTCCATTGTCCCCTCACCTTGCAATTTTGGCGCCGGTGTTCCGAGGACAATAAGATTCATAATTATAATGCGTTACATGCAAGATGAGGTGACGATGGTTGCGACACTGTCAAAAGATTCGTCAGTTCTTGCGAAACGGAGAAAGAAATCTGGAGGTCAATCGACTAGGCGGTGCGCTTCACGCCACTGGGCGGAAGTATGGGTACCTCCACGAATTGTTCTATAAGTCTGGAAGCAAAGTTTAAGTAGATCGATCTAAGAACCCCTCCATTGGCCTGAAGATAGGAAAATAAGTCATCAGCCGGAAAAAACATCAGGCGAATGTGCCCTTCCGACTTAAAGACCATGGGAGCCAAGTAGCCAGATAGGAGCCAGACCTCGCCAAAGGAGTCAGAGGGGTTAAGCATGTCAACAAACTCAGAATCCTTGCCTTGCGCTTTGTAACATCTAACGGCGCCACTCATCACGGTGTAAAAACCATTGGGCATCTCTCCCGAATTTAACACCAACTCATCATCCGAGTATTCGCGAAGTTTTCCAAGTTTGAAAATCTCTAGTTTAATCTGTTCGGGCAAGTGATTTACAAAATTAGTCTGTGAAAAGACGTAAAAGTGATTCAGCTCATCCTCTGACAGTTGCCGAGGTTGTTTGGAGATACCTACCTGCAGTTCAATGGACTTTTTCGGAGCTATCTGATCAAACTGAGCTTTGGCATCCGTCCTTTCTGGTAACGATGGACTGTGATTGCTTGCATTTGTTTTCCCATCTGCGACAGGGCCAGATCCTGTGTCAATCCTAATCGTCAACTCGGCATTAGGGTCACTCTCAGAAAGGGTCTTGGCTGCGGCGACAACCTGTTTTTGCCCCTTCTTCCCCGCAGCATTTAACTCTCCCTTTTGTTGCATTCTGTTTTCTATTCCCAGGGCCTTGCGAAGGCCTTCAACTTTACCAACATCACCAGACCGCTGATAGCAATAGGCAGCACGCTCTAACTCGCCGAATTTCTCAAAGCACTCTGCTGCTTCTGCAAACTGGTAGCCTCGTTCGAAAAGAATTCCCGCATAATTCAGTTGCCCTGCTCGCGACAACAAACGAGCTGTTCGTACACCGAATTCATCACGAAATCTCTGATCGGCGATCAATTGCGTGAAACCGATCTCATTGCCAAAACCTATCAAAGTCATGAGGCTATCGAATTTCTCATTTTGTTGTAGCTCGAATACCAGGTCGGAATAAAGACCTTTGCCAATGAGAATTCCCACGAGATGTTTCGATAGGTTTCCGGAGGCGCAGTGCTTTAAAATCCCTTGGATACCTTTTTGTGAAAGTTGGATTCGACTCAGACTTGCACCCTGGTTACCGAGAGTTTCCAAGATCTTTATCCCAGCCTCAATATCATCGACTTCCAAGAATATTTCAGCACTCTTTTCCAATTGACCGGCTTCTCGATAGCAATAGGCTGCTTCCTTCATGCGTCCAACTTCAGCGTAAAGCGGAGCAGCTTGCGCGTAGTTGCGTAGCTCACGATGACATTTAGCCACTTCGAGCGTCATGCCAGCAATCCGGAAGCAATCTATAGCTCTATCCCACATGCCATTACGAGCAAACAAGACTCCTGCGCGATTAGGTCGGTTCATCCGTAAGAGAATTTTGCAAGCATCATGGATATAGCCATTTTCTTCTAAAACTTGAATGGCATCTCTTGCCATACCAATGGATTCAAAGAGGGTCGCACCTGCCATGATCTCGCCGCTACGGACGTGTGCCTTAGCGCGTTTTACGATCTGCTTCTCATGACGGTTTAATCTCTCTTGGTCATTGACACGGAGCCGACCGTCTTCGGTCTTTGTTTTTGCCTTTTTAGGTCCACGCAAACTTCTTCCTTGGCGATTGATCAACTGCCAGAAAAGGCCTATCGCAGCCAAGGCGGCGATAAAGAACAGCAGCCCAGCAAGCCAATACTGTAAGGATTCGGTCACGTTATGCGTTCCACCAGAGTTTTGTACCTCTCTGATCATCGGCATAAACGATGCGGGCTTGATGACAGTAGCGAAGAGGAATTGGTAGGGGCTAGCTTTTTCTATTTAAATTCGTAGGTTAAACCAACATCGGTGGTTGTATCATACACTTTTACCGCCTCTTTGCCCGGGATTTGCTGCACCCCAGGCCTCAGCGTGTGGGACATCTTCAGGGAGAAATTACGATTTAGCATCAAGCCAATACCAATACCTCCGGTAGGAACAACGATGGGCGCCGTTTTTGTCGAGAATTCCGTTCGGGTTGTACTATCTTCGGTGACAAACTTAATTTCGTAAACGCTGCGAACCACACCACCAAAAATGTAGGGCACAAAAGTTTCACCAGCATATAGAATTACCGAGAGATTCGAGCCATAAGTTTCGACCTTTGTAAGACTCTCAAAATATTGAAACGACTGCACCTCATCTTCTGCTGTTGATAATTCCTTGTAGCCCGTATTCTTCTTAAATTCTTGCCCGTGGGAAAAATCTAGACGGAAATACAGCCCGAGATTTAGGCTAAATCCCGCACTAAATCGCTCGCTCTGGTACTGCTCGTAACCCACATTTTGAGTCGAGGTTCCATAGCTCGCCGTTATGCTCGTGGCTTTGGCCTCTTTGCCACTGATCAAACTGATGACCGAGCAAAGCATGAGGGTCGGGGTAACTAAATATCCAATGCAAGCTTTTCGCATCTTACCGCCTACCTGACTTAGATTGGAAAGCAAAACTACCGCAATCTCGATCCTATGAACCCAGACTTGAGATCGCACTGCGTTTAGCCTAACACAGTTTGACGGGGCCCAAGTGGGCAACAAAGTCACCGCTCGCGGAGCGCAAAAAAGGCAATATCCTCCCTGGTTCGAAATATCCTATGATAGAGATGGTCTTTCATGATGTCTCAGAGGTTTAAGTGCCAAAAATCGCGCTCATTAACATGCTTATCGGCTTTTCAGCCCTCGTGCTCGCTGCCGCAGCCGGGGCTTTTCTAAGCATGGATCTCACGAAAAACTACGCGCTTGACCCCGCCTCCATCCATCATTGGAATATGCTACTGACCAAGAGTTCCCATGGCCATTTCAATCTCTTTGGAATTCTGCATATCGTCTTTGGCTTAACGCTGCCATATTCGCAATGGCCGCTGCGCTGGAAACAAATTCAGACGATCGGTCTAGCCGCGGGACTGGTGGCCATGGGGCCATGCATGCTAT
>JBIKVD010000105.1:0-12073 GCA_044357055.1 Oligoflexales bacterium
GGGACATCCGTTGAACATTACAGGTTTTTACTACCTTGGAGGGGGAAAGCCCTCTAGGCACGATCTAGTATTTATAGCAACGCTCGCTTAGTTTTTTGGCTCGGATGCAATCTAGATCTCTAGAGTACCAGCCCAGAATTGCTCGAGAATACTCTGTTGCGAATTTCCTCTGAAGCATCGTCGGAAAAATAGAGAAAGCGAAATCTCCGGTTTTCTATGGGCCTGTGCACCTCATTTAGCAACTGGGGAATGCGCTGAATCTCGACGATAAAGACTTTATTCGCTGATGATGGAATCAGTTCAGCCAGTATTGTTGGGTTTTTTAATAATCTCGAATAGATAGTGTCATCTAGTACTGCTTCTTTAATAATCATTGTAGATTAAAAGTTCTATGCAGATTCATGGCTATGTGATGCCGTATTTCTAGAAAATCCGCAAGACGCTGCGCCATTTCGGGGAACATCCTCAGAGCCCTAAGGAGATGGATTAAATCGAGTCCAGACCCCAAATAAAAAGTCCGTTCAGTTTTTCTAAGCTATGACCCTGAAGGGGTTTGATCAGGGCCATGGTTGCGGACTCGACGGATTCAGTAAAAGGCTCTAATCCCTCACGCCATGCTTGGGAAAGGGAGATGGGGCAAAGCAAGGTCAGCTGGTTTTAGGAAGCTCGTTGCATCAGCCCAAGCAGGGTTTGCAACAGCACTTGAGGGTCCTTGGCTCCCCATTCATGCACGACCCCTTGTAGGTCGACGCCTTTTCCCGTCAGGGCAAAGGCTGTAAGCTGATGGTCCACCCGACGCTCTGCGCAGTACATCATGGGAATGGTGCATAAAGTCCGCCAATCCTCGAAAAGGCGATCAATCGTGGTCGACAATGGGAAACGAAGATCTTTCAATTCCTGAATATCGCAATCTTTAGCTTGCTTCAGCGCTATTTCAGGTGGCGTCCGCGTCAATTCTTTGCTCAATTTTTCCCGCGAAAACGTGAAACGCCATTCTTTGCAGCTGCTCTCAAAGCCTAGCTTTGTATACAGCTCCTCGCGCTCGCTCCAAAGAATGGCGAATTGAGCCTGCGGATAATCTAAGTAGATACGTGCGAATAGGGCTCTCATCAGCCCTTTGTTGCGATAATCAGGGTCCGTACAGACATTGCCCAAAAGCACAACGCCAATCCGCTCGTCTGCCTGATTTGTCCGTATACTGGTCGGCCAAACGTTGGTGTGGGCCACTACCTGCTGTCTAGGTGTCTCATTGGCTTTGGATGGAGAATCAATGAGAGTGACATAGCTCAGATGGTTTTGGTCCGGATGCAAAACCAAGGGGTATTCAGCCAGGATATTGGGATCTTGGGATTGTCGCAAACAGGACTGCAAGAGGGAGTTCCTCTGGCGGATAAGGTCGGCATTTGCAGGATGAACTATGGAAAACATATACTTATATCAAATGGCTTCGTGTTGAAGTTTGACTGGAAACGCTGTCACCATTTATTTTATCTGATAAAGTCCTATTCGTCATGTGCTGTCGATCATCCAGGTAAAGAGGAATCGCCATGGGAAACCGTATCTCGGGTTTAGCGTCGGGAATCGACCCAAAGCTCGTTGATCGACTGGTCGAAGCTCAAGGTATTCCTCTGCAGACGGCTAAGGGTCGCAAAGATAAAGTCGTTGCCGAAAAGACGGAATTTGAAAAACTTTCCACTCACCTGAATGAGCTGGATACGGCGCTCAATGGCTTAAAATTGCGCGGCGATTTTTACAAACTAAAAGTGGATTCTTCTCATCCAGACATTCTTGAAGGGTCAGTGACTTCTGGGAATGCGATGATCGGCAACTACGAGTTTGAGGTGCGTGGTCTAGCGCGCACCGAGAAAGAGCTTGCTTTTGGCTTTCCCGACAAAGACCAGACGCCCGTTGGTTTCGGCTATATGGAAATCGCGAGAGAGGATATGGAGCCTTTTGAGCTAATTGTGGAGCCCAATGCAACCTTGCAGGACGTTGCGATGCAGATCAACGAATCTGGGGCCGGCCTGCGCGCGATGGTCATCAATACAAAATACAATCCAGACTCTTTTCGCCTCCTGGTGGTGAGTGAGAAATCAGGCAAGGAAGCCTCGATCAATATCGATGCCGATACGACGTTTCTTGAATTCAAGGAACAGGTGACAGGAACAAATCTGGATGTTCTCTTTGAAGACGTGCCTGTTACCGATGAAGACAACGTCCTCGATGAACTCATCGAAGGCGTGGTCGTGAATCTTAAGAGGTCTGAACCTGGCACTAGGGTCCAGGTTCAGGTCACCTTTGATTTGGATTCCACTCTGGAAGGGATTCGCGGCTTCGTTGATAAATACAATCAGGTTGTCGATTACGTCTCGGGTCAATATCAAGAAGATCCCGAAACTGGTAAACCCGGGCCTTTGGCTTCCGATTCCGCTGTGCGAAGCGTCATTCGAGGACTGCAGACGACGATCGTCGAGGGTAATCTAGGTGGCAAAGAATACAACATTCTCGCGGATATTGGCATAAAGACCAACCCGAAAACCGGTGCCTTGGACATGGACGACACTAAAGTTAAGAATGCTCTGACCGAGAACTATGAGGCTGTAGCGAAGTTGTTTATTCGGGGGGAAAACCAAGCAGGGGTCGCAGAACGTCTTGCGCAGAAGCTCAAGGCTTTTCGTGATCCAGCGTCAGGTGTGCTGCGCTCTAGGATCCGCGGTCTAGATCAGGTCATCAAGAATCAAGACGAGACGATTGCTCGTAAGGAAGACCAGCTCAAGAACAAGGAACAGACGATCAGACGCCAGTTTTCTGCGCTCGAAGGAACGATGGCTAACCTCAATTCCCAAGCAGATTTTCTGAAAGCCAGATTAGGCGGGGGAGGAGGTGGCCAAGGATAAAGGCTAAAAGGGAGCATAGAACTCATGAGCAATCCGTACAAACAGTATCAAAAGACTTCCGTCACAACGGCCAGCAAAGAGAAAATTCTCTTAATGCTTTATGAGGGAGCGATTCGCTTCACGAGGATGGCCGGACAAGCCATGAAAGATGGAAAGATCGCCGATAAGGGAAAATACATTAGCAAATCGACGGCTATTCTTTCAGAACTCATGGCTACTTTGGATTTCAAAGTAGGTGGTGACCTGGCGAGGGATCTAGAGAGCCTCTATATTTATATGATCGATAAATTGATCGAGGGAAACATTCAAAATAATGCCGAGTGTCTGCAGGAAGTCGAAAAATTGCTTATGACTTTGTATGCCGCCTGGAAAGACGTAGTGGAGAATCCCCGGCCGGACGGCGTGCCGAGCCCCGTATTGCAACCCGAAGAGTTCCAACAGTTTAAGCAGTCGAATCCAACAGGAGCGGCGGCGGAACCGAATGAGCCACTGCGGCAGCAGCCTAACCTGAAAATCATGACTTAGTGGGCATTTTCTGCTCCGTCATGGAAGCAATTGTTAAATTTTCTCAACAATCCCCCCGGAGATCTTAGGACCAGATAATCTCGGTAGTGAGCAAGTCTTTGAGACACACTTTGAGGGGGTCCTATGGGAATATCGCAAGCGCTGTACACAGGTGTAACAGGGCTGTCCGTAAATGCTGATGGTATGTCGGTGACTGCCAACAACGTTGCTAACGCCAATGCAAAGGGCTTTAAGCGCGATCGGGCCGAATTCGAAGATCTGATCTCTCAAGACATGACAAGTGGTGCGGGCAAGGCACAGATTGGCCGCGGTGCCCGACTCCGCAATGTGAAAACACTGCATACCCAAGGTGGTTTGCAAGTGACGGACAACATCACCGACCTCGCCATCCAAGGGAACGGATTTTTCATTCTGGCGCGACCTGGTACGGATGTTTTAGAATCCGCCGGCAAAATGTTTTCCCGCGTGGGAAGTATGCAGTTTGACAAAGATGGATTCTTGACCGATTCCCACGGAAATCGTGTTCAAGGGTATATGCCCACGCCAAAGGGCAATCTCTCCTCTCGACTCACAGACGTGCGCATCGAAACCAATATTATTCCTCCTAATCCTACCCAGAATGTCATCATGAATGTGAATTTGGACGCCCGTGAAAAAATTAAGGCTGGGGAGTTCAGTATTCAAGATCCTGAGACGACCTCTAATTTTAATAACACCATTACGGTCTTTGATTCCCAAGGACGCGCGCATCCAGCGACCGTTTTCTACAAGCGGGTAGAAGATTCGGATGGCATAGCCTGGGAGTGGCACACGACGGTGCCCTCTTCCGATGTTTCGGATGGCGATCCCAATCTGGAGTTTCATGAAATCGCCTCTGGAAAGGTAAAGTTTAATATCTATGGCAAGCTGCTTGAAGAAGAAACCTTTAATTCTGAGGCCAATTTTGCGAATGGGGCTTTGCAGGGTCAGAAGATAGAATTTGATTTTGGGCAGAATATGGGTGAAGAGCAGGGCGATGGTATGAATGCCTCAACCGCCATTGCCGCAAAGTTTGATACCATTTTCCACTCGCAGGATGGGTATGAGAACGGCACCTTGAAAGCTCTCAATATCGACATCGATGGAAAGGTCATGGGGATCTTTACCAACGGCTTGCAAAAAACTCTGGCGGCTATTGGCTTAGCGACTTTTGAAAACCAAGATGGTCTGTTGAAGGGCGGGCGCAATGTGTTTTCCGAGACTATTAGCTCGGGCCCGCCGAAGATTGGCTTGCCTGGTTCCGGTGCACGTGGTGAAATCTACGCCTCCTCCCTTGAGGAAAGCAACGTGGATTTGGCTTCCGAATTTGTCAATATGATTATGGGGCAGCGTCTCTTTCAAGCGAATTCTCGCAGTATCACGACAGCTGACGCCATGATTGAAGAAGTTATCAATATTAAGCGATAATATTGAGCGATAGCATGAATTGACAATAGTTGAATGACCTAGGCTCGCCCTCCCGATCCTCAGCTCTCCCCACGGACAACTAGCGATAGATTCTCAGGGAGAGCTCGGGTCCGGGGGGTAGGGGCCTTCTGTTGCAGTGCCACCGCAGGTAATAATACCGAGGCGCCAGTGGCTTTGGAGGAGGCAAGACCTCGCATAAATCCCGGTTCTGAGCAGAGATTTTTGCAGCGATCTTTATTTCACAATGGGTTTGTTTTAGGACTAAGGCCAAGGGCCTCAGGAAAGCTTGATTATCTGCAGAGTTCTTGCTCCCTTTAGCTCGATCGCAATAGAGATTCCAGGCGACGACCGGGTCCAAATGCAGTCGCGTAGACCACTCAAAGAGAGCTCTGATCCCCTTTAGATTCCCCTCTATCCCCATCATAAGGGAAAGCCACAAAAAAAACAGCAGGAGGTGGCCGAACACGATTGAAAGCTCCTATTAGGGCTTTTATGGCATCACGGGTTTTGTAAGAGATCCGACCAAGAGCTTTCATCAGGTCGCTCGATCGTCTGTTCCAAATTTTCCATTTTTTCCTTCATGAGCTTCATAAGAAAGTTCAGCGTGGCTGCACCGGCGGCCAAAGTAAACGTGGTGACAAGGATGTACTCCACGATGACCCCACCACTTTCTTTGGTGAACGCGCCATACGTCACGCTTCGCTCCGCTCTGGGAAGGTACCCGGCTGAACTAACACTTATGTTTGCCAATCTTTGCAGGATCGCCATGTTTCTCATAAAAAATACCCTTCCTATTGATGCAGGCTTAGCTCGCTGCCCTTTGCAACTCTCGACCGCTGTTTTAGAAAACATCTGACACCTTCGGCCAATGAAAGCGGAGGGGGGGGCTCCCCGGCAAAGACAGGAGACTTTTATGGCTTTTTTCTTTTGATTTTCCGCGAGTTGCGATAGAATGGCCACAAGGGTTTCTTCACAAACATGCATTATCTAGGGTGGGAGCAGCGGATGGCTCAGGGCTTGGCGGAAGCTTATCAGCGCGTGAAAATTTTGCACGACCAAATTCAAAAATCCATCTTTGGTCAAGAGCAGCTGATCGACGAGGCGATGGCATGTTTGTTGGCAGGCGGACATTTGATTATGACAGGTGCTCCCGGCCTCGCTAAGACCACCTTGGTGCGAGTCTTTGCCCATCGCTTGGGTCTGGCTTTTGGACGAGTTCAGTTCACACCAGACTTACTGCCCTCCGATATCGTCGGCAGTGAGATCTTGCACCTAGATGGACAGTCAGGACGCAGGGGATTCGAATTTGCTCCCGGACCGATTTTTGTTCATCTTCTGCTCGCTGATGAGATTAACCGAGCCTCGCCCCGCACTCAGTCTGCATTGCTGGAAGCCATGCAAGAGAAGACCGTGACGGTCGCCGGCACGAGTCATAAATTACCGCGGCCATTTATGGTTTTTGCCACTCAGAACCCTTTTGAGTCTGAAGGCACCTTTCCTCTACCTGAAGCACAACTAGATCGCTTTTTGCTTCATTCTCTCGTGCAATATCCCTCCGTGGAAGCGGAGAAATCGATTCTTCATGAACATGCCCTGGGTCAATTGGTGGGTGAATCCCCGCTTGTCGCCAGCGAATCCTTGCTGAGTGAGGGAGAGCTTGTAGAGCTACAAACTTTGGTCCGTAGCGTGCAGGTGCCTGATCCACTCATCGATGTCATTCGCGATCTGGTACGATCAAGCCGACCAGAAGATGAGACCTGCCCTTCTCACTTGAAACCAATGATATGGTATGGTGCCGGTCCTCGCGCTGGTTTGTGCATGGTTTCTGCGGCAAGATCCATCGCCTTCCTGCAGGGGTCGGAAGTCGTGCGTTGGTCTCATATTGAGCGCATTGTCAAACCGGTGATGAGGCATAGAGTTCGCTTGTCTACCAAAGGTTTGAGAGAAGGTTTGAACGAAGATAAGATCATTACAGAATTAGTGAACCAGATGTTGGAGAAGTCAAAATTCCTGGCAAAAGGTGCTTAGTTGCTAAAACAAGATTCATTGGAATCCTATGGACACGCTTGCCGATTTGATCCCAGAGCTGTATGAGCAAATTGAGGTTGGATTATTAACTCCGCGAAGCTCTCGTGGGTCTGCATCTTTTGCCATGCGCCAGCCTTCCAAAATTCCCGAGAGTGGTCGGCTCTATGTTCCTGGTGACCCCATTCGTATGATCGATTGGCGTGCTTATGCTCGTAACGATCAGTTAATCGTAAGAGAAGACCGTCAGCCGGCGGCCGTTCGCGTCAATATCTTTCTGGACTTGAGACAATCGATGAACTGGCCCGAAGAAAATATGCGAGGGGTGAGCAATCCACCAAAGAAGAGTACTTTAGCCTTAAATATGGCGCTGAATATGGCCTATAGACATTTGCGGGATCAAGATTTGATTAACCTTTTGATATTGGCCGAGCTCCCGAATTCTCAGGGCGTGATGGTCAAGATCCGCGATTTAAGCGACCTACGTGCCCTGCATGAATCCCTCTTATTGGGAGAGCTTGCCAATTTGTCTCCCCTTGAGTCTCAAGATGACTTTGGAAATGTGATCTGTGACGTTTCATACATTATCAGCGACTGTCTTTCCGGACTAGATGGGGAGCAGTGGTTAGACGTGTTTGCTCGTCAGTGTCCTTCTGGTCGCACGGCTTTCTTGCATCTTTTATCGTCTCTCGAACTGGATACGGGCTGGCTATCGGGAGCGGAAATCTACTACGAGCAAGGAGTCCTAGTTGAATACCGTGGCACCGCTTTGCTTGAGCACGGGACTTACGGCGAAAAACTAAAATCCTGGCTGGCCTTAGTGGAAGGTCGGATGGCTGCTCAGGGATTCTACTATGTTCTCTTTTCCGACCTCACCCCTTTAAGCAGCTATTTTGATTTCTTCCCCTTGTTCTTGTCGCGACAAAGGGGGATGAAGTGAGTGCCCTGCTTGGTGGACTAAATCTTTCACTGTCCGGTCTTTTTGCTCTTGCAGTGTCTGCGGTTCTTTTTTCGGTCGTTCTGTGGCTGCTTACCAAACGGCGCATGAAAAGAATTCGCCTGCCGACCTTGCGAGTTTTAGCATTTGATACGCGCAAATTGCCTAAATTCGTCTTGGTCCGCCCCCCCTTGATTCCCTTTCTGTGTTTTTTGTTATGCGCCCTCTTATTCGTGCTGTTCTCTCTTGGTCCCTATTTGATTAACCGCGAAATGCGGAATGTGGGACGAGCGAAGAGTCTCTTGGTCATTGATTTAAGTCCGTCCGTGTCCAGTGTGATCTCCATGGCAGACTATCGACTCGTTTTGGAACAGAAATACCAGGAAATATTCGCTACTTCTGACGTCTACTTGCTTGGCTCCCAGCAAAAAACACCTCGGCGCATCGCTGATGCTGCCGATTTCCGCGCCCAGTTGGCGGCCTTTGATTTTCATAAGGCAGGCCTGCGCTTAGCCACCTTGATGCGATCATTGGGCAGTGAGGCAGACGCCTTCGATCGCTTCTATTTCTTTTCCGATGGCGACAGACACACGTGGTCTGGATTCAACTGGCGGTATTTAACGCGAACAGCCAAAGTTGAAATGCATCAGCTTGCAAAGTTTGGCGCGAACACGCGTAATCTCTATGTTCGATCCCTGGATCGCCCTCGAGCCTTTGGCGCGACGGAGCGAGATGTTCTCGAGGTAGAAGTGGCTAGATCGGGAGATTTGGGGGCAGAGGGTTACCAAGGAAACCTTGATCTTACCTTAAACGGAGATACGGTTCAGTCTCTACCATTCAAAATGGAAGAGGGTCAGCAAAAAACCGTCGTCACCATCCCTTTCGCTTTTCGACAGGAGCAACAAGAGGCCGGGACCTATGATCTCTTGATCCGAGAGCCGGACAGCTTGGCGATGGACAATGCGTTGAGGATCCCACAGATAAAAACCTATGGTACGGCAAGAATTACGGGAGGAATGCAAGGAGAGAGATTTCTCTATGACCCCACCTACGATTTACAAATGGCTTTGGAAGTCCTTGGTTTTGAGTTGACGCGCTCAGATACCTGGAGAGAATCTGCAGCGCAAACGACTATCCATCTCGTGATGACAGATCCTCTACAAGATCCCGAACTCTACTGCCCCAAGAGTGACTCTGTTGGCAAGGCAAGCACGGCAGTACACTGGTTCATTCCTACCCAAGCTGAGGGCAGTTTCGTGAATATATGCCGCTGCTTACACAGTCTGCAAAAAGGAACAGAATCTCAAGATACTAACTATTGCGAAGAGGCCACCAGCCCTGTTCAGTGGTCGGCCGTACTCAAGGCCATGGGGGCAAATCGCTTGGGAGGGAGCTTGGCAGATGAGCGCAGTACCTTAGTTTGGACTTTTCCAGCCGATCGCAATAACTTGTCCGTGCCTATAAGCGTCTTCTTGCAACCTTTGCGGTCGCATCCTTTTGGAGTTTTTTCTGCTGCGGATCTGCCGGTCTTGATTAAAGATCTTATCGAACTGGAAAAAATCCCCCGTGCGAGTCTTATGGAAGAATTCCAACGATTGGGCCGCGAGGATACATTCATGGCAGACGCAGAAATAGATGATTCTTCCCCAAATGAGGGCAGTGTTAATGAGGACAGTGTTAATGAGGACAGTGTTAATGAGGACAGTATAAATGTCCCGGTGGCTGAGAGTCAGCTCTTGTATTTAGAGGCGGATGCTTTGCCCCCCCAAGCTTCCGGTGAATTTGCTAGTGCGGGATCGTTTCGGGCTGAACAGCAAGAACGGATCGTCACTCCGATTGTCTTTTGGTTGCTCCTTTCGGCGATGCTGCTCATGATCTTTGAATCTGGATATTATTTTTGGCAAAGGTTTACGCGCATGGCCGTCTTGTTTCTCGTGCTGGCAGCTTTCACCCCTTTCCAGCTTTTTGCCCAAGTGCAACTGCATGTCGTCGGATCTGAGTCAAACGATTCCAACATCAGATTCTTGGCTAATGAAATTGAAAATCGCACAAGCATTGAAATGGTGGAGCAGGTGTCTCGATTTGATCCACTCGCTGCGCGGGTGGAATGGAAGTTTCCTTGGCTTTGGGCACAACAAAGTGCTTTGACCAGGGCGTTGTCAGTCAATGCACAAACGAAGAATTCTTTCCAACTCTGGTTGCGACGTGGGGGGTTTCTGATCATTGATGGCTATGAGAATATAGAAGAGTTAAAGGGCACAACATCTTTCAATGATTTAGTTGTACAGGAAGGTGAAGGATGGGGTCCTATACCTCCCGACCACGAAATTATGAGGAGTTTTTATCTCCTCGATACCTTGCCTTTGTGCGCTGCTAGGGTGTGGTATGGTTACAACTTCGATGGTCGTTTGGCCATCCTTGCTTCTCCCCTTTCCATTTTAGATCCTGCTAAGAATGTTGATAAATCTTGTCTTGCGGCGCAGGATCAGGAACTCATGGTTCGCTCCTTTGTGAATATTGTGATGGTGGGTTTGGCTACGGACTATAAGAAAGATCAAATCCACTTGCCAGAAATTCTGAAAAGACTGAGGCAATAGCACCTTGTTAAACGAATCCCAAATTGTTGTTCTTTTCGCAGTGGTGGTCGGCGCTTACTTGGTGGCGAGAACCTGGCGCTACGGTCTTATTCGTGGATTTTTAGGCGCCGCCTTCCGTATTATCTGGATATCCGCCTTAGTTTCCGTTTTCTTTCCGAAAGCCGTCGATATTGAGCTGCCGCCAGAAGTCTCGGCGGTACCCATACACGTTTTCCTCGATGATTCTCAAAGCATGAAGGAGCTTAAGTCGGCCGACGGGACAACTTTTGCGGATGGGGCGGAGAGGTATCTTGAACGTCTCTCTAAGCTGTGCCAGTCTTATCGCTGTCTTCCTGAGGTCACAAGGCTATCGCAATTAGCTCCGGAGGCGGTGAGCCAGGGAAACACTCCTTTGAAAGACGAATTCGAGCGTTTTCTTCTGGGCGGTCAACGTGAGCGCTGGGTATTGTTATCCGATGGCGGCGACCAAAAGCCCGAGCTGCCCTGGAGTCAAGAGCTACAAAGCCTTAAACTTCGTGGCGGAATCAAATCCGGACTCGTGGTTGGGTTCCAAGATCCTGGTGCCCTTAATTACTGGGTGGATCAAGTTCTTTTGCCTCCTTTCGCCTTTGAGGGACAAAATTTTGTAGTCGACGTAAGCATCGGTCGATCAGGTGATGTTGATAAAGCCGAAACGGTGCAAGTTCAAGTTCGCTCTGGGGATACAAGTTTAGCCACAACCAATATTCAATTTCGCGAGGGTGATAAAGTCATCACGGCGGCCATTCCCGTCATGCCACTGTCGCGCGGCTTCCACCAAATTTCGGTATTAGCTCTGCCTGTGGCAGGGGAACCTTACGTCTGGGATAATGTTAAATATAGTCAGATTGATGTATTGGCCGATACAGTCGGGGTGTTGCATCTTTTGGGCAGCCCTAGCTGGGATGGTCGCTATTTAAGGCGCTATCTCAAGGGAGAGCCAAAATATGACCTAATCAGTTTTTTCATTTTGCGAGATCCCACGGACAGTCAGCGCGTTCAAGAACGCGAACTTAGTTTGATACCCTTTCCGGTAGAGCGCCTTTTTACGGAGGAGTTGCCCAATTTTCGTCTTGTCATTATCCAAAATTTTGCCATGCATCAGTTCTTATTGCCGGAATATCAAAAGAACCTCGTTGATTTTGTTAAGAATGGCGGCGCCTTGTTATTTATAGGAGGATCGCGGGCTCTTTTTCCGGCAGATGTCGAGGATACACCGCTCAAAGAGATCTTACCTTTCTCCGTGACGCAGAACAGTCGGCAGCCGTCGGGGGTATTTGCGCGGCGCTTGGCTGGTAGCCCCTATGACCTGCGGCTCGAAAATGGTCCGGCTTTTGACCCCCAAGCCAGCTTTCGCATGAACTTGGCTGATCCTGACTGGGAAAAGCGGTCTCTAGCGGGAGTCTTTGACGACTGGGCTAAAGTGATTCCTCAGGTGCAACCCCTACTTTCGGGCCGTCATCGTATGGAGTGGGTCAACTTTAAAACAGAAGATGTCACTCCCTTACTTGTGGCCTCGGATACACTGGGCCAAGACCACCCGCTGGCCGTCGCATCCTATCCAGGTTCAGGTCGAGCGATTTGGCTTTTCACAGACTCGCTTTGGCAAGTAGCGGCAAGTGGCAGCA
>JBIKVD010000106.1:0-12055 GCA_044357055.1 Oligoflexales bacterium
CGTCAAGTTGCAGCTCCAGAAGAAGTGTCTGGATGGATTCTCTGATATCGCGAAAACGGATCACGCCCTCAAGTTTTTGCCGCCGCCTTACGACGAGCAGGTCCGCCATGGAAAGGATTTCGAGGGGATTTTTCCAGCGATGAAAGGCTTCGAGTTGGTCTTCGCCTATCAGCAGACCCAAGCGTTTGTTCGGGTATTTTTCTGCGATAGCTTTTAGAGTCATCGAGGTAAAACTGGGGGTGGGCATCGTCGACTCAACCTGGGAAAGCTCTACTTGCTCGGCAGGAAATTCGGCGTGTAACACCAGCTCCATCAAACCTAATCGTTGCTTGTAGCTGAGAACTGGGGTTTTGACTTCCAAGGGTTTTGCAGACCGAGGAGAGTCCAGCGAGACCTGTGGTGGGCTAAAGGCTGGAACCACGAGCACTCTTGCGCCGGGGTGCTTCTTTAACGCCGCATGGATACAATCCAAATGTCCCCGATGGGGAGGATCAAAGGTGCCTCCAAAGACGATAAGATCGGGCCCGCCTGCCTTAGAACGACCTTGGTTGATGATTTTACCCCATGGACGTTTCGGGACGGGGGTCTCTGAGCTAAGCGCACTAGCCTGCGTGTCTGTATCAGACCGAGCGACGGGATTCTGCCCCATGGATCTTTGTCCATGCTGAGTCAAATGGCGCTGAATGGAGAGCTTCAGCTCATCGATACCCTGACCCGTGGCGGCGGATATCACCGCCACCCCGACCTCTTTAGTGCGAATGGTCGCCACGGCAGCTTGCAGGAGTTCATCGTTGTCGACGAAAAGATCCGCTTTGTTCACCACCACCATACTAGGTTTTGCCGCCAGCAGCGGGCTGTAGGCCTTGAGTTCAAAACGCAGCTGTTCGAGAGCCAGCGACAAG
The DNA here is from genome assembly GCA_044357055.1 of Oligoflexales bacterium. GTDB lineage: Bacteria > Bdellovibrionota_B > Oligoflexia > Oligoflexales > JBIKVD01 > JBIKVD01. The sequence goes on from JBIKVD010000106.1 coordinate 903, forward strand.
TCTAATTCTGCGAGCAGGTCCGCTCCATTGAGTAGGAAAACGATCAGTTGGGTGCGTTCTAGGTGTTTGAGGAACTCGTGACCTAAGCCTTTGCCTAGATGGGCTCCCTCGATTAAGCCGGGAATATCCGCAATGACATAACTATCCCCATATCCGCCCGTCAAACGATCGAGCTCAACGACACCAAGCTGCGGAACCAAAGTGGTAAAAGGATAGTCAGCAATTTTTGGTTTTGCGTTGGTCATGACGCTGAGCAGGGTGGATTTTCCCGCATTGGGGAAGCCAGCGAAGCCCACGTCCGCAAGCAGTTTAAGCTCTAAACGGAGGCTGTATTCCTCTCCCTCTCCACCTTTGGTGAATTGGATAGGGGCTTGATTGGTAGAACTTAAATAGCGAGCATTTCCCAGGCCCCTCTTGCCGCCCTTGCAGACGAGGACTTGTTCGCCGTCGTGAAGAACCTCACACAAAATATCACCAGTGGCTTCATTAAAGGCCACGGTTCCTAGTGGGACGGGAATAAGGCAGTCGGCCCCATTATAACCGGTTCGACGATTTGCGCCCCCTTTGGCTCCATCTTCCGCCCGATACCACTGTTTGTATCGTAGGGCGCTTAGGGTATTAAGGCGATCATCCCCCACAAAGTAGACATGTCCCCCGAAGCCGCCATCGCCACCGTCAGGGCCGAGCTTTGGTTTGTTCTTGCCCGCTTGAAAATTGACATTGCCCGAACCGCCATCTCCGGCTTTGACATAGACGATAGTGGAATCGATGAATTTCATGGCGTTAGATATTAGGTTCCATTAGGAATAAGGTGTGGTTCTTTATCTCTATAGGTTCTGCTGCAATAAGCGACGGCTTGAGTTAGGCTGTCTCCAAATTTGGCGAAAGCGAGCAGATAAAAAAAAACAGGTCATCACGACTCAACCGAGTCTCATGATTAACCTGCTTCGCGCCAACAAGCAAAATTTAACCCAGCAAAGTCCAAGCAAGCGATATCGTCAGAACTCAAACTTGAGCGCCAGCAACCACAGAAACAAAGCGCTTGTCATCACGACCGCGTTTATATTCGACGACCCCATCCGCAAGGGCGAACAAGGTGTAATCCTTGCCAACGCCTACGTTGTTGCCAGCGTGAAAGGAGCTTCCGACTTGGCGAATAATGATTCCGCCGGAACGAATTTCTTGACCACCGAATACCTTGATCCCACGATATTGGGGATTTGAAGTACGACCGTTCTTGGTACTACCACCGGCTTTTTTATGTGCCATGACTTATTCCATCCTCTAAAATTCAGCCCCACCAGACATGGGATTATCTCATTAGTGTGTGATGCCCTTGATCTCAACGACGGTGAGTGGCTGACGATGTCCGCGCATCACTTTGTAATTCTTACGACGGCGGTACTTGAAAATGACGACTTTGTCACTTCGAGTCTGCTCTTTGATCTCAAGTTCCACGGTGGCGCCTGCAACGTAAGGCTTGCCAACCTTCACTTTTCCATCGTCGCCAACCAAAAGAACTTTTTCTAATTTAATTTTGTCACCAGGGTTGCCCTGCATTCTATCGATAACTAAGGACTCGCCCTTGCTGACTCGATACTGATGACCACCGGCTTGAATCACCGCGTACATATTCTCTCCCTTGCTTTAACAACTCACCAAATCAAGCTCTGTCTTTAATCGCCTGACAAATTTATAACCCGAAGAAAATGACAGTTGGGTTCCAAACCTGCGCAACACTGGCATATAGGAGCCTTTGGACGGCAATTATTGGCCGAAAGGTTTGCGTTTGTCAAATGCTGATTCATGTCCAAGGGACCCGTCGCCTCGTGAGGGCCCCGCCCCCGCTTCCCTGCCTCTCCTAAGCCCTCAGGATCGTATCATTCTGTGGTCTAAATAGACCGATTCTTTCATTGCTGGCGCCAGGTCCGAGCCGCGGCGATGCTCGACATTTAGGGGACCAGGCGGCTGTGACGCGAATTCTTATGGAGTCTTCTTGGAGCAGCCAGACCTTGTCGTTGCGCCTTTATGGCGCTACTTGGGGGTGTGGATCTGGCATTTACGAGTGGCTCCCATTACCCTTAAGTGGACCACAAGCCTCTGTCTGAAAGTTTGTTTTGGCGATGATCTTTTTCCAAATTTCACCTTGGTTTATACTTATAGGCCTTGGACCAAGGGAGCATCTATGAATTACGCCATTGAAACAGTAGGGTTAACCAAGGTCTTCGGAAAGACGCGAGCGCTAGACGGTGTGGACCTTGCCATCCGCGGGGGTTCTGTTTATGGACTGTTGGGCCCAAACGGTGCTGGCAAAACCACAACCATTCGCATCCTTACCACCTTGGTAAAGCCAAGCTCGGGGAAGGCTCTGGTGCTTGGGCATGACGTAGCCCAGGAGGCCGCGAACGTCCGACAAAAAGTCAGTCTTACGGGGCAGTACGCGTCCGTTGATGAGGACCTGACGGGTCATGAAAACCTTGTTTTGATTAGCCGCTTAATGGGGATGTCCTGGGGCGATGCGCGAAAACGTGCCAGCGAACTGCTAGGCACGTTCTCACTGTCAGAAGCTTCGAGACGCCAGGTCCGAACTTTCTCTGGGGGTATGCGTCGTCGCATCGATATCGCCGCCAGCTTGGTGACTAGGCCCGAAATACTCTTTCTAGATGAGCCTACCACTGGACTCGATCCGCGCAGCAGAAATCAGGTATGGGATCTTGTTCGGGAGATCGCTGCCGCGGGGACGACGGTGTTACTGACGACCCAATATTTGGAAGAGGCCGACCGCTTAGCTGAGAGACTTGCGGTCATAGACCACGGCAGGGTCATTGCCGAAGGTACCAGCCGCGATTTGAAATCATCCATAGGTGGCAATACCCTACATTTTTGTCTCTTAGACCCCGCACAGGGTCCACAGGCGGAAGCCATCATCCCTGAGAGCTTGAAGAGGAACCTTCTGCCTAACACCGACCTGGGTGCGTTTTCTGTAAAGGTATCCTCAGCCGCGGTTGCCGCAGACCTTCTCGGTGCCTTATCACACGCTGGCATTCCCTTATCTGATTTCTCCCTCGGCGCGCCCAGCCTTGATGATGTTTTCTTCGCTTTGACCGGACGGCCTGCTAAAGACAAAATCACTGAAGACGGAAAAGGAGCGATCTGATGAGCAGCGATTCCATCGAGAAATCCGGGATGAAATTTACCATGTGGGCCAAGAAAAAGCCCGCTTCCGCCCTTTCTGCTGTCAGCACTTTAGCTTGGCGGGCGATGCTGAAGATAAAGCACGTCCCTTTTCAATTGTTCGATGTGAGCATCATGCCCATTATGTTTACGCTTCTCTTCACGTACATGTTCGGGGGGGCCTTGGCGGGATCGCCAGAAGTTTACATCCAATTTCTTTTGCCGGGGATTCTCGTGCAAACGATCGTTTTCATAACAGTTTACACAGGTATGGGGCTCAGCACAGACATTCAAAAAGGGCTCTTCGATCGTTTCCGATCACTGCCGATGTGGCAGCCAGCACCGATACTGGGTGCTCTTGCAGGTGACTTGTTCCGTTATTCTGTTGCGTCTCTCGTTATTATCTCTGTTGGGCTTTTGCTTGGTTTTCGTCCGGCCGGTGGTTTCGTGGGAATCTTGCTTGCGTTCGCCTTGATTTTGCTCTTTGCGTTCTCGATTTCTTGGATTTGGATTATCATCGGCATGAAGGTTAAGACGCCAGAATCCGTCATGACGACGAGCTTTCTATTTTTGATGCCCCTGACGTTTGCGAGTAACATTTTTGTGGGCCTAGAAACTATGCCGGCATGGTTGCGGGGGATCGTTCAACATAATCCAATGACACATTTGGCGACGGCATCAAGGGGCCTTATGCATGGAGAGCCAGTGGTATCTGACATTCTATGGGTATTGGTGGCATCCGCGGTCATCGTATTGGCTGCCGCGCCGATAAGCCTGCGAATGTATCACCAGGAACGTTGAAGCCCTCATGCTTATGCCTACCTCATTGAGGGCACTTCGTTATGCTTCTTGGCTATTGCCCAGGAAGTGGGACGGCTGCGCGGAACCAAAACGTCCACACGATCCATGCAAGTAGGAAGGCGATCCCACCAAAGATCGCGAACCCATAGCTTAATAAGGATCTTCTGGGTTTGGAGCCGCCGGAGGAGTCGTGATTAGCTGGTCTCTTCGGCAAAGTTGGCGCTGACATAGGATTTCCCTCAATTGGCAAAGATAAAATGACCCAGGCAGCAGCCTCGGATCTTATCCCTGCCTCCTGCAAGAATCAGGCCCAGATCAGGAATCGTTACGGATGGAGTGAAAGAAGCTGCGGAAAAAGAGGCACCGCCTCTTTAAATTAGTTGCAGGACGCTGGTTTGATGGTCGCTAGCTCGCTGGGGGGCATACCCTTGGAGATGTCGTCGAATTTGGTGCAAACTTCTGCCACTTTGTCTTCAGTCACCCCGTCTGACTGGGCGAATTTCTCAATACTGCTTGCGAGATTTTTGGTGACGGACTTGTTCAGTTTGCCTTTCAGAGCTTCAGTCTGCGCTGACAAATTAGACTTGCTATCTTCGCCTGCGCCACCCAACTGAGCTGCAGCTTCTTCAATCTTCGTTAGGGCGTTGCGCACAGATTTGATCATATTTTCCGGGATGCCAGCAGCCCCTGCCGCGCGCACTGTGGCTTGTAAGTTCCCGAGGACCACGCTGAGCATGGAATCTGCGCTGGTATCAAAAACCTCGCCAATATTGACCGACAACTCATCGACGGCGCTCACATAGTCGGCAATTTCGCTCCCCGAAAACTCGGTTTGGTTAAGGGCCGCAACCCGTAGCAGCAAGTTTGATGAAGTGCCACCCGCGGCCGCCGCTGGGGCGCTTGCAGGTTCAGCCAAACCAGTGGCGGAGCTGTCCTCAACATAAAGTAGGATATTATTGAAAGCGATGGCCTCGAGCAGGTGGGCGATAGCCCAAAGGAAGTGACCCTTCGTGTCGATTTTGCGATTGGCAAGCGTGGGTTCACAGTCATGCCTTGGATCATCAGGCAAGCGCACATCTGAGTCGCTGAGTTCACCCTCGATGAGGGGTGGATCAACAAAAGGGCAGATGGCCTGAATCGCTTGCTTTAAATGACTTAAAGTCGCGACGCTGTCTCTTGGGTCGACAATATCAGGATTGTCAACCGTTGGCATGGTCTTAGGGTACAGGATCGGAAGGTCATCAAAGTAGGCGTTGTCAGACTTCTGCAGTTTGCCATCGGCGGTGTTCGTTGCAGAATCCTCAGAAAGAGAGAAAAGGTCGGCTTGAGAGATGTCAAACAAGCAATTGAAGGAATCAAGAGCCTGGTCCGCGTCTGCACCAGATGTGGATTGACATCCGTTGTCAGACGTCTCCCCTGCTTTGGTCTGGTTCATTTCTATCAACCGTTCCGCGATCGTGAAGACTTCAAACCCGGCAAGGCCCATATGAATATAGCCGAGCAAAATCCCGCCCTGCTCGTTATCTCGATTCTTATCCACGGACTTTTGGGCGTAAACCAGAGCCCCGGCAAAATCGCCGCGATCGTAAAGGATTCGGGCTTTTTCTAACAAAGCGCGTGTTGCTTCTTCGTCCTTGTCGCCGACAAAGATAAGGCGATTCATGTTCATGCTGGAGTCGCAACCGCCAGTCAAAGATGCTAAGAATGCTAAAAAGAGAATTCGTATGATTGCGCCATCAACCCGCATGGATGCACTCCCCTATCCGTTTATTTGCCAACGAAATTTTACCATACTTGCTTGCTAGTTGCTAAATTCCGGCCCGAAGCAAGTGCTCGGAAGCCGACCTTCTTAGTCATCAAAGAACAGGATGATCTCGTTGTCTTTACGTACGTGATATTTGTCCCTCAGGACCCGTTCGGCGTAGGTTTTTGAGTCTCGCAGGCGTACCAATTCCTCTTCTAGCTCCTGATTGCCTTTTTCGAGATTGGTTAGCGCATTCTTTAGCTTTTCTTCGCTTTCTTTCAGGGCGATAAATTGCCGATAAAAGCCGTCACCCTGACTTAACCCCACGTTTAAGACGACAGCTCCATAGAGCATGATAAGAAAGGTCATGACTCTAATGCGGAATAGTCTAGCCACAGAAGGGAGCTCCTAGGGAAATTACCGGTGATCAAATTGTATCATGGAATTCCGCTGGCTTGCCAAGATCCGGCCGATGAAGCGCTGGTCGGCAAGAACTACAGCCTTGGAAGGACCTTCAAATGATGTCCGACGATGCGTCGCAGACCAAATTCGTAGAAGTTTACGATCACTTTTGGTGAGATTTCATCTCCCTCCAAACGCTCAATGATGCCGCGGCCAAAAGTCAAATGTTCCACCTTTGCACCGGGAGCGAGGGCGGAGAGGTCCGGCTCCTCTGGTTCGAGGTCTTCGGAAAAGATTCCGCCTTGGTAGGCTCTCTCTCGCCCAAACCCATCTGATGCCAAGACGGCGGCACTTTGATCGTTCACATAAGACAAGTATTGCGTGGGAATTTCGCCCAAGAAACGGCTTGCTTTGCCACTCACCCAGCGATCATAGAGCCTTCGCCGCAAAGCGCTGGTTAAGTTAAGCTGCGTCCGTGCCCGGGTCATCCCGACGTAAAAGAGACGACGCTCTTCCTCCAAATCGCTTTTAGCTTCCAAGGAATTGCGATGGGGCAGGATGCCTTCCTCTAAGCCCACGATAAAAACTCGTTCATATTCCAGTCCCTTTGCCATATGCAAAGTCATCAGACTCACGCCCTCGGCATCTCCCTCCCCTTGGCCCTCTAAAGTGATGGCTTGCAGCCATTCGCTGATGGAGGCCCCGGGGTGTTTTTCCAGAAAAATGGCAATGGCTGATCCTAGTTCGCCGATATTCTCCAGCTTGTCTTCGGCCCGATCAGGAAATTTCGTGGTGACGTATTGAAGGTAGCGTGACCGGTGAATCAGTTCCTCCAAAAGTACGACCAAAGTAGAGGTCGCGCTGCCGACTTTTAGTTCTGCCATCAGCTGCAAAAAAGGCGCGAATTTCTTTCGTATTTTTCCTTGGTCATTTTCGTCAGCCAGGGATTTGGCGGCTGCGAGATAGGATAATCCAGAGCGAGTTGCCAAATTTTTCAGGTCGCTCAGCGCTTTATCACCGATGCCGCGGGTGGGCACATTCACAATCCGTTCGAAAGCCACATCGTCATTCTCATTGTGCAGCAGCTTCAAGTAAGCAATCAGATCTTTGATTTCTGCCCGTTCATAAAAGCGCACCGCCCCAAAAATTCGGTAGGGGATGTTCTCTCGCAGCAGTGCATCTTCCAGGGGGCGAGACTGACTATTGGTTCGGTAAAAAATCGCCACATCGCGGTAGGGAAATTGCTGACGAGCTTCATGAATCTGTTCGCAGACCCACCAGCTTTCGGTTTCTCCGTCATACTCACAGTTGTAGCGGATCTTTTCGCCCTGCTCGCCGTCGGCCCACAGGGTTTTAGCGACCCTCACTTTGTTGTTGCCGATAACTTTTGCGGCGGCGTCGATTATGGTTCGCGTCGAGCGATAATTCTGTTCCAGAAAAAACTTTTTGCAGTCGGGAAACATCACATCGAAATCAAGGATATTTGCTGGGTTTGCCCCTCGCCAACTATAGATACTCTGATCATCGTCACCGACGACAAATAGGTTTCGCTTCTCCCCGAGCAAATGGGAAACCAGTTCAAATTGCGAGGGATTGGTGTCTTGATACTCATCTACCATGATGTAGCGGTATCTTGCAGCCAACATGGTGCGAATCGGCTCATTGCGCCGCAATAGCAGCAGCATATTTAAGATCAAATCGCCAAAATCCATCGCGTTGCATGCAGCCAAACGTTCTTGGTAAAGGCGATAGACTTGCAAACCAAAATCAGGCAGATAGAATTTCGCCTTATCACCCAGGTCGCTGATATCTCCTGGTAAGAGTCCTTGAGTTTTACAGGCGGCGATTCCTTGCTTGTAATCGTCCAGCGAAACGGTCTCGTCTAACTTTACGGAGAGATCCTTGAGGATATTCTTTAGCAAATTCTTTGTGTCAGCATCATCATAGATGGTGAAATCACCGGTGAAACCTAGTTCCAAGGCAAATTCTCTTAGCCATCGCGCACAGGCTGAGTGGAAGGTTGTGACGAAAACACGGCGGCCTTCGGGTAGGAGATGGGCGACGCGTTCCCGCATTTCCCCTGCCGCCTTGTTGGTAAAGGTCAAGGCTAGGATGCGGTGTGCGGGTGTCCCTTGGCGAATCAGATAGGCGATGCGGGCGGTGATAACCCGAGTTTTTCCGCTGCCAGCTCCGGCAAAGACAACGGCGGGGCCCTCGGTATGCAAGGCGGCCGCCCGCTGAGCTTCGTTCAAGCTATCCAGTTCGGGAGCAACTGAGGTCTGCATAGGTTCCTTCAAAAGCTTCTCGCTCTTCATGCGGCCGATTATTCCACGGGTTTACCCCGGGTCATTCTACGGTAACGGATTTTGCCAAGTTTCGTGGTTGATCCACATCCGTGCCGCGCGTGATAGCCACGAAGTAACTAAAGAGCTGCAGTGGTATGGTGCTAAGAATGCTCTGCAAAGCATCGTGGTCGATGCGGGGAATTTCTATGAAATCAACACATAGACGGCGGAAATGCTCATCATCCCCTTGTCCAATCCCAATGACCTGGCCCCCGCGGGCAACCACCTCTTCCACATTGGCAATCATTTTATCGTAATGTCGATCCCGTGGAGCTAAAGCGACGATAGGCATAGTCTCATCGATCAAGGCAATCGGACCATGTTTCAGCTCGCCGCCGGCATAACCCTCAGCGTGAATGTAGGATATTTCCTTGAGTTTGAGGGCGCCTTCAAGCGCGATGGGGTAATGAATTCCCCTGCCTATATAAAGGATGCTAGTCGCGTGAGCATGTTTCTTGGCGACATCATGAATCTTATCATGACTATTAACCAAGGACTCGACTAACAAAGGGAAAGGTCGCAAGGCCGCGGTAGCTTGATCGTAATGTCCAGGTTGGAGAATGCCCCTTTTTGCCGCAAAATATAAGGTGAAGGCGTATAAGTCAAAGATCATTTTGGTAAAGGCTTTTGTGGAGCAGACACCTATTTCTACCCCAGCTTGCATATAAATGACGGCGTTAGCCTCCCTTGGAATCGAGGATTTATACACATTGCAGATGGCGAGAACTTGGGCTTGTTTTGCTTTTGCATAGCGAACGGAGGCTAGAGTATCAGCTGTCTCGCCGCTCTGAGTGACAGCAATAACGAGGCTGTTGGGCCCTACCGGGGGTTCGCGGTAGCGAAACTCGCTAGCGAGCTCAACATTCACACTCAAACCGAGTTCCGCTTCCAGGAAATAACGAGCAGACATGCCGGCATAATAGGCGGTGCCACAAGCAACAATATGAACGTCCTTGACCCGCGACAGATCGAGATCTGCGACGCCTTCCGTCCCCTCTTCCATCACAACGCCCGCTGTGGAATAAAAGCGTTGAATACCCTGGGCAAAAACTTGGGCTTGATCGACGATTTCCTTAAGCATGAAATGCTTGAAGCCCTTTTTTTCTATGACCAGGCCCGACCAATTGAAGGTTTGCCAGATAACGCTAAGTGGTTTGCCAGCTAAATCAAAGAGCTGAGCCTCTCCGTTGTTGCCGTCAAGAACAGCTATTTGCCCATCTTGTAGGAACATGACTTTCTGACAAAAACTTGCAAAGGAAATGGCGTCTGAGGCGACGAAGAGGTCCTTGCCTTCACCTTTGCCCAGCACGGCAGGAGCACCGTTTTTAACGACATAAATCTTCTTTGGCTCTCGCTTATCAAGCACGGCAAAGGCGTAAGCACCCTTAAGACGAGGCAAGATTTGGATCAAGGCGTCCTTAACATCGAGTCCCTTTTGCACTTCTTGGTAAAGTAATTGCAAAGCCACTTCACTATCCGTGGCGGACAGAAAAGCGACTTTTTTTGCCGCCAATTCCTGGCGCAACAGGGAATAGTTTTCGATAATCCCGTTGTGGACGAGGGCCAATTGGTCCGCGACGGCATGGGGATGGGCGTTTTCTTTGCTTGGGGGGCCGTGAGTGGCCCAACGTGTATGAGCCACACCAACGGTGGCTTTGGAGTCAAGCTGTTCCAGTAGGGGCTTAAGGCCGATCAACTTACCCCGTTCTTTAATGAGTTCAATTCCATTTTTCCCAAAGACACAGATTCCCGCAGAATCATAACCACGGTATTCCAAATTGCTCAGGCCCTTGTATAGCATCTCTACGCAAGGTGTTTGACCGGTATAACCAAATATGCCGCACATAAGATTCCCCTATTAAGAGCGCGTGGTTAACGGATGAATGATTTCGCCATCGGCAACATGAACATTCTGCAAAAAGCAATGAGCCCCTACTTGCGCTTGGCTCCCTACCTCGCAATCGATAAGGACTGCGTGGGGTCCAATCACCGAGCCTAGGCCTACTCGGGTTTTGCCGCGCAACACGACCCCCGGAAAAAGGCTGACATCTTGGTCGACGTAGACCTCATCATCTAGATAGATGCTTTCGGGACCATACAGCCTAACCCCCCCTTCAGCCAATCGCCTTTGCTGCTTGCGCCGCAAAAACTCCTCTGCTTGCAGGAGTTGCCACCGATCATTCACACCTTGAAAGGCTTGATGATGGAGGGTCTCAAAGACGCGGGCTCGCAAACCTTGTGCATGAGCTATCCCAATGATATCGGTGAGATAAAATTCTCCGGCACGGTTCCGATTGTCGACCTGGCACAACAGGCGGAAAAGAAGGGGTGCTTTGACAAAAAGAACCCCTGAATTGCATAGAGAAATTTTCCTCGTGACTTCATCTGCGTCTTTTTCTTCCAGGATGGCTTCTAGGTCTCCTTTTTTAGACACAATCAGACGGCCGTAACCCTTGGGTTCTTCCAACCTCAAACCCAGAACAGCCAGATCCGCCTTTTCCTGGTGGCAAAAAGCTAAAAAGTCAGCAAGAAGCTTAGCATCCAGGGCGGGTGTATCTCCCGCCAGAATCAAGAAACCTTCGGGGAGATCCGCTTTGGGCGTCCCGGCTAGGAGCTCTGATCGCAGATAATGAGGAGTTTCGGCATTTGCATACACTGCAGCGGCGCTTGCCACGGCATCGGCGGTG
>JBIKVD010000414.1:0-3582 GCA_044357055.1 Oligoflexales bacterium
GTTGGAGGGGCTGGTGTGAACGGTTTTAGGGGGAGTTGTTACTAGGGGAGGGGATGTACTAGAGGGCGGGGCCGGGCTTAAAGTCCTCAATATTATCTGCCACAAGAGAGTTATTCATTAAAAACTCAGCGATACGCACCCAATCGGTCTCTCTTACTTTCGTGCCATAGTTGTCAGTGATGTATCCCACTTCTATGGTGTACAACGCCTTTTTCTGCTTCGCTGTGGTCACTAATATCTGCTTGGGTTTGAGTGTTATTGGGCCACTATTATGAGGCCAAAGACAGAAAGCTCCCTTCTCATCGCCAGCTAGAGGGCAGACCACTGCCTAAGTGCGTGTTCGACGAATTCGAGGCGTTCTTGAAATGCGGCATGCTTGCCTTTGGCTTCCTGAGACTAATGTGAAATAGCTGCGGCGATGAAAAAATCATCGCATATTCCTGCAAGAAAGGAGGTTTTTGTCCATCATGCTGTGCTAAGCGCAAAATGGAGGCTGCCACTCATCTGATCGAGAACGTGTTGCCGCTGGTGCCCTATCGGCAATTTTTCATCTCGTTTCCGATACCGCTTCGCTTTTGGGTGCTCTCGAATAAAAAGCTCTCTGCCAAGATACACTCAATCGTTACTAAGGCAATGCATCAGTATTACATCGATAGAGGTGTCGCCAGCGGCATAAAAAATCCCGAACCAGGCAGTCTCAGCTATGATCGGCGTTTCGGATCAGCCTGCAACGTGAATCCTCACCTACCTATTCTTTGCCCAGCTGGAGTGTTCACTAAGGTTGACAATAATGTTTGCTTTCGAAAGTTTCCAGCCATCACCAATGACGAAGTCGCTACGCTGATGACGGATATTGCCAGCAGGATCTTAAAGCACCTAAAGCGCGCGGGCCTATTGGATCAAGAAGGCGAAATCAAGGCAAACCCAGCTCTCGCCCCTTTCTTTGAGGAGAACGAATCGCTGCGCTTTGCAAGTCAATGTTCTATTGCTGGCAAAATTGCCTTCGGCCCTGCCGCCGGGCAATACGTCACCAAGATCGGTGGTGGGTTAGGCTACCTTGAGGAAGTGCCGTTAGCGCAGGGCAAACGATTTTACAGCGTGAATGGCTTCAGCTGTCACGCCCCTCAGTAATGACCTACAACCGAAAGTGCCTGCAAGAACTCGTCGAGTGCATTGCCAGAGGTCCCTGTTGGCTAAAATATTTAAAATCGATGTTCTTCATTGTGAAAAATGCGGCGGTAATCTTATGGCAAAGGGCGCTATGAACGATCATCAACAAATAGAAAGATATCTAAGGCACGTCGGTATAGATCACAGACCACCCGTGCGAGGACCACCAAGATCACTCTGCCAGCCTGAACTCGACATGACTGCTACCATGGACTACCGGCATACTGCGGACTAAGAATCTGCTGTTGGCTACGTTTCGCGTGCATTCTAGGTCCACTACCTGCCCAAAAACACTCTTTACATAAAATCAAAACAATTAATGATTGTCCTACCGTCAATTTTCATAGGCTTTGGCGCGAATGCGCCTGACCATTCGTCGTCTCGCAGAGCCTGAGTCCTGAACGACCGCGAAGGATCTCCCCAGAATTGTTCGCTAATTCTGCCTCGGCTTCATTTTTTTTCGTGAATGGGTCTATGCAGTATTTCTCATTTTCCTTTACGGAAGTGCCGTTAAACAGCTACGATTTCTGGGGTTTGGCGCAGAGAGGCTCGCCAACGTAGAAAAACTCTTCGTAGAAGGCTCCATTGGGTCCCTTCCCAATATGAACCTCGAGCATCCAGCCGCCGGGTATGAACTGCGCAGCGCTATCAGTGGCACTCACTTTGCTGTCACGCTTCGGTGTAGGGTATGGACCCAGTCTATGACCAGCGGTAGTGGCTAAGAACTCGTAGCCCTGAATTTTGGCAAGCTCCACTAACTTCTGATAGGCTGCAGCAGGCGCTAAGGTGCTCTGATTTTCTTGAATCCAGTGGATTGCCGTTTTGCAGATATCACGAGCGCGCAAGGCGAGCTCCTCTGCCTCAGCATCAAAGCCAAAGGAATCGCCACAATCGACTTCTAGGCCCTGCCAGAGCGGGCCGATATCGACCACGGCCATAGATTGCAGTCGCGCATCCTTGCGAGCTTGGTGCCTGACGCCCGGGCTCAGCGTAGCTTCGTCAAACTTGACCACGCTAGGATGCCAAATGGCGCTAAAACCATAGGCAGTGAGCAGAATTTCTAGTTCTTGCTGCGCCTGCCACTCAGTCATTCCCGGTTGCAGCTTGTTGCCAAACTCCTTAATGCAATTCTGGCCCAAGATTTGGCCCTGGAGATGTCTTGCCAGTAATTCAGAGTCAAAATTTTGAGGCATGCATTTGCTCCTTCCAACAGAGTTCATATGAGACCAAAGCGAACGAAGCTAAACTGAGAGAGTTTGCATGACCAAGCCCAATCTTGCCAAACTGATCGATAGTTTGCATTATTTAGCATAATCACCAAGCGTCTAACGAATTTACCCTGGCCAGTATGTTTTGACTAGCACAAGTCAGACCTAGCGAAGTCTCGTCATAGGATGCTGCCCTATTCTGCAAAGGAGCCTCGACTTGCTGATGAAATCTTTCCAAAGGCAAATTTCGTGTTGGGGCTGTTTGAGCATTGGCTTGTTTCTGAGCTGTCTACCCATCAGACATAATAGTGACCAACACCAAGCTAAACCGACAGAATCCACCCTTAATACTGCGAAATCAGGGGGCAAAGAGAATCGCACAGAAGATGGGGGCTTAAAAGGCAGTGCGGACAATGTGTCTGCAGACGCTGTTCCCAGATTTAGTATTAAGGGTGACTTCCCGTTATCTCCAGAATTCATGACAGATCGACCGCCTGAACCAAGAATAGAAACGCTCATGACGGGAAGTCATCTTGAGAAAAATGGATCTTTGGAGCTTTTGTTTTTGATAAAACGGCGGAGGAAAAATACTGGCAGGGCATGGCATGGCACCGTTAGGTGTCCAATTTGGACCGGGAGAGGGACAAACCATTGTAGTGCATGAAAGATTAATGCCCAATGGCTATCAAGATCGCTTGAATGGACCAGCAGATAATCCCATGTCCAGCTGTATGTCCTGTCATGCACGGGCACAGTGGCCGGAGCCGAGCTATGAGAGGTTGCCTTTTGCTCCCAAGGACAGGAATGATAACAAAATTATTTGTCTTTTACATGACTGGCGAGGGGAAAATGCCTGCGATCTGGACTGTACCGATGATTGCATTCCTGGCGGAAGATCTCCCATTTCCCCGAGCTCCAGATCGGTCGATTATGCCCAGCAAATGAGTTTGGCCTTGAGAAACAGCAATTACTAAGAAATCGTGGGAAACTGAAAATGCTAAAAGACTTTCTAGTCCTGGTTCTGACCAATCTCTTGGTGCTCACTCTTTCTGAGTCCTTGTTCGCTTCGGGGGGGCCGATTGATAGTCAAGTTGTCGACTGCATCGAGGGCAAAGCCACTAGTACAATCAAAGCTATGGTGCGATTGAAGATCGCTGAGGCCTATAGCTCGGAGATCAAGGGACATGCTACCGTCTACAGGGAT
>JBIKVD010000415.1:0-3581 GCA_044357055.1 Oligoflexales bacterium
ACCACTAGGGTTTGCTGCTCCATGACAACCGGTGCAACTGGCCAACATCAGCGGTGCAATGTCATCGGTATAATTGGGGGCCTGAGCACTGAGCGCTAAGGCTACGGGTGCGGCGGGCGCGGGACATACAGAAGCAAAGGAATATTGGGCAGCGGCGTCAGCATTGAAGCCTTGCGAATTCTGACCGGGCAATAGTTTGGGCGCAACCTTCTGACAACTTAAAGCGAAAACGATCAGGCTAATTTTGGAGCTGTGTTTCACATCTAACCTCTATTCAAGGAGCTTTGATCCATAGCGAAATATTAAAGCTAGCCGCGTTAACCGAAATATTAGCCGCCGAATTCCAGATCCCACCAACTCTGCAGAAGGGTACACGCGTTATTTCCATTGCAGCGGTTTCCTGCCGAATGATTCAAGGCTCCCGAGCCCTTGCGATAGATTTCATTGTTAGTCCTGCTTCCTCCATCATGGGGGGCGGGAGTCAACAACTTGTAGAAAGCATCTTCTAAAGATCGTGTTCCATGGCAGGTCCCGCAGGCGGCGGTCAAAGCTCCACTGACGCTTTCTGTGTAATAGTCGCCTCGTTTCGGGGCGTAAGCATGATAGCTTGTTGCTTGATCGCCCAGCATGACCTTTTGTCCGGCGACATTTTTATAAGCGCGCAAAACATGTTCACTGTTGTCGATATGCATGGCTGGGATTTTGTATGAAAAGCGTTGATTTGCGGGATTCGTTGCAACCGAACCGACCAGAATCCCACCGCCATCATGGGTGCCATTCTTATAAAAATCCACCGTGATTGCTGTTGAGACACCCTCTTGAAACGCCTTTCCGAATACTTCTCCGACGACAGAAACACTCTCTATGGACCCTCCGGATAGGGTAACCATGGGATTGGGGGTCGAGGGGGGAATAACTTCGGTGCGGCCCAGGGGGAACTCTTTTTGCCACCATTGAATCAATTCCAGACATGGGGTAAATTCGCTTCCCGAGCTGCAACGATTGCCCCCCAGGTGGTTGGACTGAGCTGATACCTTTTTAAAGAGATCCGATTCCTGGGGATTAAGACCTGAGTTTAGCAAAGCAAAAGCTTGCTCATAATTAAAGATAGTCAGTGGACCGTAGGTGCTTTGCGTAAAAGCTGGGGGTTCAACATGACAGCCAGCATGGACGCATGAGTATTCTGGTTTGCTCGCGGGGTTTTCAGCTTCAAAGGTCCCTAAGAATATCTTGCGGACGGTCGTTTCGTAATAGGATTTTCCCACAGCAGTGCCGGTATTAGCGGTGCCATTTGCCGATCCAGCTCCCTCGACATTTGCGGGATCGCCGGAGCCTTCTTTTTTTTCCTCCTCTTCATTGGCGGTCTGTGGATCGCTAGCCCCGGATCGGTTCTTCGCCTTCTCCGCTTCAGCGCCGCAGGCGCCCAGGAGCAGAAATGCGGTAGCGGCTAGACAAGGACCTTTGAGCCTAAGAAAGGACATGGATTTTTCCCTTAAGAGAGCATCTAGTCAGTCAGGACCAACTCTTCAAAGGTGAAGGAAAACTTATCCTCTGCCGGGGCTTGCAGTTCCCGAACAACAATCATCGTTTGATCGCTAACTGGCCCACCTGGTGCAGAGATTTCGAGATCGACGGAGTTAAACGCATTGTGATGCGGTTGATATGCTCCATTGACCAAGATCTTAGGTGCCTTCACCCTAATTTTCCTATCGGCAATCGTGATCCGGGCATTAAATACCTTGTACGAATCCTCAGTTTGTTCAACGATATCAATAAGAAACTTCGCCCCTGGCGTTCCCAGTATAGATTCGAGATCGAAAGTCAGACTTTTTGTGGTGCTGATTGGTCCTACGGCTTCTCCGGTAAAGGTAGGCTCCAGAGTGAGTGCAACCATGTCGAGCTCCGTCCCAAGCTCACGTCGTTCAAACGTGATGGTATTAGGACCGGGAGCCAGATTTAATTGCACGGGAGCCTGGATCCACGCAAAAGCATTGCCATTCGTTCTCAAAGCATTCCAGACCCCTGGAGCCATGCCACCGGTTGCTGCTAGGGCTCCATTAACTCTCAGGAACACGGAGTCACTAGTATCATCAATACCACGGCCTTTGACCCATAGGAAATAGGTACCCGCATTCGTTAGATTGAAGGTAAAGGTTGCCGTTGCATCGCCAGTTGGAGTTCCCATCAGATTATTGACGAGGGCGGCATTCTTCATCGTATAGATAAATTCCCCGCCACTCGCCTGTAGGGGATCATTGTTCTTTATCATCAGTCCACTCAATTGAGCAGTTTCTGCTTCTACAATGAACGTGCGTCCGTCAGCGATCATTTGGTTCTCACCAACGGCGCCACTGAGGGTAAGTTGAGCAGTAACTTTGTCTGTTTCTGGTGGAGCTTCCAGTTTGGCAGCGGCGAGAAATTCCTTCACAGCAGTATTCAAGGCGCTTGCATCTTCTGCGCACTCGTGCCAGCAGTTATGACCTTCTGCCACCTTAACCGAAATACGTGATTTCTCAGGGTAGGCGACGTTGATTTTCTGCGCCTCGAAAATCACCCGGTAGGCGACTTCTACATCACTTGCAGCGAATTCAGGACCTTGAGGTCTAACTTCAGAATGGCAAGTGGCGCAATTTGTTCGAAGGAGTGGGTAAACGGTATCTTCAAAGATCGTGACGGCAGGCTCGTGGGTGACAGGAGGCGTCGCTTCAGCGTCACCAGAACCTACTTCTTCGGCTACTTTAGGTCCGGTAAGGACGGGGCTGGAGGTAGTCTTTCCAGAGTTCCCGCCGCAATGAGAAAGGACTGCCACGAGTATGGTACCGATGGAAATCGAGTTCACTATTTTCATGCCGCGACCCTCTATGAATGCACCACTATTTTTTGGCAAGCCTAATAAACTGGTTCTTGCTGTTGCCTAGCAAGTTAGACCCGACGATCTTTTCATAGTTGCCCTCTAAGCCCTCAAAGGCCAAATAGTTAATCAAAAACGCAGATGCTAGGCGTACCACATTGTTATCGCCAAAATTGGTACCCACGGGCTGGGTATCGACCCTGCCGGCATCTGTGTAGGAACCTATCTGGTGACTTGTATCAAGTAGCTCTACTCTACCGGCATGGCGATAGACAAACATTAAGGCAGAGCCTCTAGATCCGTCGTCACCCGTAAAACGTGGGCGGCCGTTTCCTAATGGATCGTTTTCAATTTGCTCAGGATTTCCGCAACTAACAGCGCCATCGGAATAGACATAGACAATAAGATTTTGTTGTTTCTGCGCAGCGATTTCTATGCTTAATCCAATCATTTCCCCGATTTCAAAGTCTTTGTTGGCTTGGACGCTTCGAGGATTGCCATGGTAGTCGCATCCTCCAATTTCCACAGTTCCTGCACCCGCGTAGCCATCAATGACTAATTTTGCAACCGATAGGGCTCTTTCCGTGTTAAGTTGGCGACCGTAACCCCTTTGATTGACGTAGCTGTTGCGAACAGCAATCGCCGCAGCTATCTGTGCATCGGGGTTGGCCCTGCCTGGATTAGGGTCAACGGAATCCGCATTAAACTTAGTTAACAGGTCTCGCCCCTG
>JBIKVD010000416.1:0-3567 GCA_044357055.1 Oligoflexales bacterium
TGAGGGGAATGGCTTTTTGATATCTGGGCTGCATGCCAAGGGTATCGGTCATTTCCATGTCGGTCTGAGATAGGATTGGGCTGTTATCATCGGTAACTTGTGCCTACCTGAAAGCTTGCACCTAGCTTGAGATTCGCTAAGATCTCACCCACAAGAGTGTTGAGGCGAAATATTGCGCAATGCACTGAAATATTTGATGAATGCTACCAATGGACAAACTTGACCAAATATGCTATTTTGACGGTGTCACAGAGCCATAAATGTCCTTAAGAGCTGCGATTTTTACATGAAACCCACTCTCTATAGAACCAATGAACAAACCCACGTCGGCGGATTCAAAAGCTATGAGGTTGAAGTCGATGGCATTGAAGGCCAGGTGAAAAGTCAGCATCCGGGACTCGAAATCATTTATGGGACCGGATTTAAAATGCAATTACGTGGAAGGGTTTGGGAAGGCCAAGCTAAAACGAATCAAGGCGCGATGATGATTTATAATGGGTTGGAGGAGCATGTCGAGCATTACGATAAGCGAGATGCCCTGCGGCTAACGGCAGTCGTGGTGGACGCGAACATGATAGACCAGCTTGGCAAAGACCTGGGTTTTCAAGCAGCCAACTTAGAGATTCATCAACCCTTTTTGCAAAATCCAGATCAAAACCTTTTAAATGTCTTTCACGCCATGATACAAATGAGGGACCTTCCTGGACTATCCCCCTATTTTCATGACTGCCTGGCGACAGACCTTGCCGTGAGAGTCCTAACAAATCTCGACTCTAACTTTTCCGCCAAAATAAAACTGCAAAGTGAAAAGAAATGTTTTCCCAAGCATTTTCTTAAAGCAAAGCAAATTATGAGGGAAACCATGGCAAACCCGGACTTCTCTTTAGAACACCTGTCAACGGCCTGTGGCCTTAGCAAATTTCACTTTATCAGGATGTTCAAACAAAACGTGGGTATGAGCCCACATCAATATTTGAATCAGCTCAAAGTTGATCAGGCTAAACAGCTGCTTATGAAAACAAACTATAGCATCAACATTATAGCGCAAATGCTCGGATTTACGGAGCAATCTACTTTCACGAAACTTTTTAAGCGCCTTACGGGCCTACCAGCAACGGCCTATCGACAGAGACTGCAATCTGTTCCCACTTATTAAATTGTCTATTTTGTATTGCGACCGCAATTTTTTCCTCATCGATCAAAAGTCACTTGGTGTATCACACACCACCTAGGCTCTTCTGACCGGCTAGCTAAGAGCCATGCGAATGGAACTTTCTTAAACCAACTGACGGAGACTCAACTATGGGACTAAAAGTCCTGGGCATAAGCAAAACTTACCCGAACGGTGTCAAAGCCCTTCAGGACATCAGCCTATCGATTCCCAACGGAATGTTCGGGTTGCTGGGACCCAACGGTGCGGGCAAGTCCAGTCTCATGCGCACGATTGCAACCCTCCAGACTCCCGATACTGGGAGCATTGAATTTGACGGTATGGATGTCATACAGCATCCGGATCAGCTGAGAAGCCAGCTGGGCTACCTCCCGCAGGAATTTGATGTCTATCCTAAAACATCTGCCGAAGATCTCCTACATTACCTGGCAGAGCTAAAAGGCATAGGGAATAAAAAGGCAAGAAAGGAGATGGTAAACCAGCTGCTTGAGGTCACGAATCTTCAAGCCGTACGTGGGAAAGCCGTAGCCACCTACTCGGGAGGGATGAAACAACGTTTCGGCATCGCTCAAGCCCTCATCGGTATGCCAAAACTCATTATTGTTGACGAGCCCACGGCGGGACTGGATCCGGAAGAACGATCACGTTTTCACAATCTACTCGCCGATATCAGCTCTGATGTCACAGTTATACTTTCCACTCATATCGTCTCCGATGTGAGCGATCTATGTCAGAATTTTGCCATTATCAACGGTGGCCAGGTCTTGACACAAATGCGACCTCAGGACTCGATCTCAAAATTGCGAGGCCACATCTGGGAGCTGCGAGTTCCTAAAAAATCTGCAAGTCTGCTGCACAGCAATCTCATATCTCAACACCTATCCATGGGTGAATGCGTGGTGCGCTTATTAAGTGATAAGCAACCGCAAATGGAAGCCATGGCTGTAGAACCTACTTTAGAAGACTTCTATTTTGCCACAATCAAAGGATTGTCAGTATGAAGAGCGGATGGATTCAGGATATCTGGACAAATATCAAAATCGAACTTGATACGAGAAAATATCGTATCTCCACCTACATCTATTTTCTGGTGGTCGCGGCTCTAAGTCTGCTGATTATCGCCGCAGGGGCAGGTGGGATTGGTCAAGCATCGATCGATTTTGGACTCTCGGACAAGGTCTTTTTAAATGCGCCGTTCTCTGCAGCCGTGCTGAGTACCCTTCTCACGGTCTTTACCACCGTTATTATGGCCCCCATTTTTGGCCAGGCCATATACAAAGATATCGAGGCAAAATTTGAACAGATTGTACTCGCGACTCGTGTCTCCAGATCAGGTCTCTTTCTCGGCCGTTTTCTTGGGGCCTTTATGCTTTGCGCTGTTGTCATGTTTGCCATCGTCGTAGGACAATATCTGGCCTATTTTTTGCCGGGTCTCGAGGCCAAATCCTTTGGATCTCATGCATTCGCGATCTACCTGAAAGTCTATCTGACCGCTGTATTGCCAAATGTGCTTATCTTCGGTGGATTTTTCTTTTCTATTATGGTGCTCACTCGCAAAATCGCTGCAGTTTATCTTGCTGGCATCCTGAGTTTCATGGGCTATTTGCTTTCCGGCAGTTTAAACCAAGAACTCGAAGACAAACTAACGCGTGCTTTGGTCGATCCCTTTGGTATCAATGCTATGTACTACCTCTCAGAATACTGGTCAGTCCATGAGCGCAATACCCTCGCCATTTCTTGGACTGGTGCTTTTCTCGCCAACCGCGCGCTCTGGTTGAGTCTCAGTTTAGGAATGCTTGGCTTCGCCCTTTGGCGCTTTGTTTCCAATAAGACTTTTAGGCATCCAGCAAAAGCAGCAAAAATTGTCAAGGTAATGAGTCCTGGGACTTTCCAGGACCATAAGACAAGCTATGCGCAGGTAAGCTCCTCCCTACCTGAAGCAAATCTCCTATTATCCTTAAGGCAGACGTTTCGCAATGCCTGGTTTGAGTGCAAACAGTCTGTGTTCAACATTTACTTTCTATGCCTCACTCTTGCTGGCATTCTCTATGTCTTTATTTCTGCCAGCCAACTAGGGAGCATGTATGGGACTCGCACTTTTCCCGTAACTTATAAGATTCTAGAACTCACTTCCGGTGTCTTTGGACTCTTTGTGGTGATTATCATCGCCTTTTTTGCTGGAGAACTGGTTTGGCGTGACCGCGACCATCGGCTATCAGGTATTGTAGATGCTCTACCCGTCAAAACCTGGGTGCTGACATTTTCTAAGTTTCTATCCCTGCAATTTTTAGTCGCTATCCTAATGATCGTAAATCTGCTCATGATTGTTTGTATTCAACTTTTCTCAGACTACACCAAGTTTGACCTAGGAATGGCATCCTATGTTCTGTTTTCTA
>JBIKVD010000107.1:0-11982 GCA_044357055.1 Oligoflexales bacterium
TGCTGGCATAGACTTAGCAGCGAATTTTTGCAGTTGGGCTGTACTCATATTTTGTGCCGCCTTTAAGATGCGGTCGGCGCTACCTGGGAGAAGCTCTTCAAGGCGGCCTTTTTCCACTAATGCTCTGGCTTGATTGTAGGAGCTCACTTGTGTGGGGCGAAAGGCAGGATTAATCGAAGTGGGCGGTGCCATTGAATTCGCTCCGCTTTCGCTACCCCGAGTTCCAATCAAACCAGTCAAACTTCCAGTTAAGCCCGTTGAACGGATCCAATACATTGGGTTATGAGGGTTCGATCCCGTGTCATCTTGAGAGCTAGCACAAAAAACGAGTCCATTCATTTTTGCTCGCGTTGTCGCTTGAGTCGTGGCCATAATGCCTGCCAGCATATCGCTGTCATTGTGAAACAACAGGCCAATTTCATCGTTCACATTGTCTGCAACGCGCTTGGCGGCGGGAACTCCGAGGCCGCTGT
Organism: Oligoflexales bacterium; assembly: GCA_044357055.1. Lineage (GTDB taxonomy): Bacteria > Bdellovibrionota_B > Oligoflexia > Oligoflexales > JBIKVD01 > JBIKVD01. The sequence continues at coordinate 474 of JBIKVD010000107.1, forward strand.
ATCCATTGTTAGGCAGGAAAAGATCCTGAGTTCCATTTTTGCCGACGATCACGTTGCTGCCCGCAAAATTTGCGCCACCAGCGCAATCGATGCCAATGACGCCCGTCATTCGGCTCTCAGTCGCACCGCCAGCGCATTCCACGCCAAGAGCTTTTTGCGAGATCAGGCTTAAAATGGAAGGTGCCAAGACAAAACCGGCGCCAGAAGTAAAACCTTGGCTAAGCAATTCTCTGCGCGTGACAGGAACTTTGTGGTTTTCGTGGATAATCTTGCCGTCGATAATTTTGCTAGTCATTTGCTCTACCCTCTAATTCGTTGGAATTCGAAACCCCGTCCCATTTAAGAAATTGCACCCATGTTTTCTAGATCACCCCAAGCGGTAGTGCCGTCAAAGCAGCAGCACAAACCCCTTTGGAGACATTGCGAGTTCTCGCAGCAGCCGGAACTGAATTCAGATTTTGTTCATCAGCGAGTATTTCATCTATCAGTGCGCCTAGCTCGGTAGCGGCTATCTGATAGTCAGGACGATTACTCAGACCTGAGCCCCAGAAGCGGTTTAACAGGGCCATCACGAATTGTGTTTTATTGGCGCCGGCGAATGCCGTTGCTACCGCCGCATTGAAATCAAAGCCAGGCACTGCTGCGGTGCGGAGAGCAGCATCTTCAAACATTAAGTGACAAAATTCAACGCCCATTTTAAAGATGGAGGATTGATGAGCGGCGACAAAGGCTTTGATATCGTTTCCAACCGGAGGCAAGGAAAGAATCTGTGCTTCATAGACCGAAATCATTGCGGGAAGATTTGGATCGACTCCGGTCACGGCAGCCATCGTGTAGTAAACCTGTGAAAAATCACGGTAGCCATAGTCAACGAGTGCTAGGCGGACTTGCGACGCCGTCTCAGCTTCGCTGCCCTCAATGAGATCCGTGGGATTGGACTCATCTGGCGCTACAGCTGTTCCGTCAGCACTTTCGGGAACAGCGATCACTTCGGGATCCTCGACCACCTGTGCTGCTCCGGTACGCAAGTTCGCCTTTTTGCCACCGCAGGCTTGAAAGAGAAGGGTAAGGATGCTTATGTATAGGATGGTTTTCATCAGTGTTTCCCTCTATTCTGTCGTCAATGGACTCTAGATTCTGCAAATATAAATGAACAAGACGTGAGCTTACTCTCCCAAACACAGACTCATGGCATCAGCGATGAGATTCTTCATATTGTAGCTATTGGCTTTAAAGTTGTTGGCTAACGCGTTTACCTGGGCGAGTTCCGATTGACCTGTGGGATCTCGGAAGCAGACCTGGCGAAAGCTGCGCTTGGCCATGCAGGTTGCAAACTGATTTGTGTTGCCCATGAGTTCGCCAAAAGACCGAGGTCCACTTCCTTGATGAGCAACTCCCACCGGTCCAGGCCAGCCGATTTTTGCAGCATTTTGGCCCTGATTCCAATAGTTGATCCAGGAGTCATTGACGGTTGTGCTTCCATCGGGAAATTCCGTCGCGTTACTACGATACTTCGGTCGCACACAAAATTCTGCGAAACGGGCAGCATCTGGGTTATTGCCGAGTTCAGCATTGCTACACTTATAATCACCCGTTTCATCTTGAAGTTCAGCAAGCGTTAGACCTGCAGTAGGTTTGCTGTAGATCATTTTTTGCGCTTCATCATCCCAGTCCATATAGGCAAAAGCCCCCGTCAGGCCGTCCATACCTGCGTGGCAACCCTGGCACTTCGTGACGAACAAGGCATTGCGTTCCACGTCGCGGCGTATCTTGTCAGTGACGATCGTGGTGTCGTGGTAGGTTTGTACATCTTCACAAAGGTATGTCATGAGTAGAAAGCGAAACGGTGCTCTATTGGTACCGGCATTGTAGTAGGCTTCGGAGAAAGCACGAGAAGTCATAATACCAGCAGGAACCATTGGCGTGCCATCGGGGCCTAATTCTTCTTGTCTTCCTGCGATGGCAGGAATGAGCTCTGTTTGTTTGCGCTCGACTAAAGCGTCCTTGAGGTTGACCCTTCGTGCCTCTAATTGGATGTAGTGATCATTGTTTTCAGGAGCATAGGGTGGAAGGTCTGCAGGAACGCCGGTGCCTTCGCCCACATATAGGTAGTCGTGACTGAGAACTTCGTTGAACGGCTTATTGTCGCGAACCATGCCGATTAAGGTTGCTGTGTAGTCATTGAGAATAACTCCAGGAGTTCCATTTGGTCGGGAGTAGGTAACAGCCATGGGCTCATTGCTCCATGGTGCAAACATTTTTTTCAAGGTCTCGTTGTAAAAGAGATCATGGTCCATAGCCATCATGGATGCTTCCTTGATATTACCTTGGCTGACTAAGCCCTCAAGAATGTCAAGCTGCTCCGGGGTGGGTGGTACACCTGCAATCCGGTTGTATAGTCGGTAGGCTTGGTCGCGGGGCCCGGAATAGGCTGTGGAACCGATCGTAAGAAGCAATATGGAAGTGGCGCGAATAAAAATAGCGGTACTACTGAATTTGCCTAGCATGCTGACTCCTCTATGTCGTTGATCGAATCGCGCTGGGGGCGACCGCCGGACCCCCAAGGTTTCGGATAAAGTACAAAAAAATTGATTTTTTTTTGTAAGATGCAAAATTCCTTGAGCAATATCTGTATAATTAGAGTTCAGGTGAGAAATGATTCTTTGGCATTTCCCGCTTGGGGATAATTTTTGCGGAACCAATGGGCTTGGGGTAGGGCTCGGATTAAGCAGGTCCCGCGTGTACATCGAAGTTCCTCGAACGGTAGTGTGTTACCGCTCTTATCGTCTCCGGGAGAGGGGAAATTGAAGGGTAGCCTTTAACAGGCGGATATTATTTTAAAATGGGGGAGGAATTAGCGCCCCTTCGGCAAAGGGCCTAAAATGGAACGCGTGGTGGAGCGTTATCAATGTTCGGTCGTAAAATTTTGTTAGGTGGACCCGGGGTTAGACTCATGCCGCCTAGGGAAAGTGAAGGCTATCTATGTACAGAGTATTGCTAGTTTCGATGTACGTTTTGCAGTTTGTGTTGCCTTTAGCTCTTGTTTTTCTTGGGGTAAGAATTCGTGAGAAGCTGGTCTACTTTTTCGGTATTGTTGGCTACGGCTTGATTGTTGTGAATATGCTCTATCCTTCAAAGTGGCTATTGGGTAGTGGCCTCCTAGCTTTTATGTTGGCGGCACTCTATTTATCTTTACAATATCCCGGGGGCATCGGACGGTGGTTTTGCTTCGCCTGCGCATTGTTATACACAGTGCTGTCCTGCATGATCTTGGCCGATGCTGGGAATTTACGATTCTTTGGATTAACGGATGACGCAACGGGGGTCGTTGCGGGTATCATAGTGGGGGTAATTTTAGTGGTTTTCTACCTAAGACGGCGACCGCCAATATCCTAGTCCCTTTTTCCACCTAAAATTAACTTCAAACCTGCTGGGTAGGAGATGTCCGGAGCGCAATTTTTTCATTTTTTTAAGCTTTAACTCTGCCATTAGTTTTAGAATGTGTATCCACGAAAATATCAATTTTGACTGGGGATTTTTATAGCAGTTCCGATTCTTTGAAAGACGCTTTTAGATTCCATCGTCATCAACAATATAATCTATTTTCGCGATATGGGTTTATTACATCTTTTCCTGGGACGAAGCACATACAATGAGTTCCTGGGGCATTCTGCTTTAGGTCGGTCAGTAATAGCCGACATAAGCGCGATTGCTTTAGCGAAATCTCGATCCATGAATCGCCCAAGCGAGAGCGATGGCCGCGCTGCTCGAAACATTAAGAGAATCGGTAGCTCCTCGCATGGGAATCTGCACCTGAGGAAAGTCTCCCCAAATGTGCGAATCAAGCCCAAAGGCTTCTGAGCCTACGACCAGGGCGATGCGTTTTGGGAGTTTCGTGGTGAAGAGATTTTTTGCGGTATCACTAAGCATTAAGGCATAACTAGATATGGCTGCTTTTTGGAGGTAGTCTATCGTTGTCTGGTCGTTGGCAAAGACAAAAAGATCTTGGGTAAACACGGCACCAAGGCTGGCGCGGATGAGATTGGGATTATAGAGATCGGGACTGCAGCCGCTTAGCAATACCTGATCGACCCCGAGACCGTGGGCTGTTCTTAGCATGGCGCCGATATTGCCAGGTTTCTCCACCCCAGAAATAACGAGCACTGTGCAGTTTTCTCCTTTAGGTGGGCTCGGTTGATCCGCCATGGCTTTGGCAGCGAAAATAGCCAAGCAGGCCCCTTGGCTTTCCCGCATGGCAATTTTATCCATGCATTCCTGGCTAACCTGAATGGCGAGGTGCTCTTCTTTGATTTGTCGCAAAATTTGTTGAAGCACCGTCCCTTGGTGCTCGGGACCGAAATAGAATCCTCTCAATTCGTAGCCGTATTTGATCGCTAGGGAGATTTCACGGAATCCTTCAACCAGTACAAGTCCTTCGGACTTGCGAAAAGAATTGTCCCTGAGTCGTACCAGGTATTTGATCAAAGGATTACTAGGGCTGGAGATTTCCCGCATCATATTTTGCCACCTAACGTCAGTCGCGCGAAACAGCCGCTTGGCAAGGGAAAATTGCCGAGTTTATCCGAATCCACACGTAATTCGTCGGCCATGATCTTGCCCTTTCCGAAGGTTTGGCTCAGGAGATTTGACAGGGCTAAGGGGGTATAACCGGGGGTATGGCAACTGAGCAGAATCGCGCCCTGTTCCGGGTTAAGAAGCTGCGCGAGGTCGCCTAGCAGCTCAGGCAGATGATCTTCGATCTTCCATAATTCGCCTTTTGGTCCGCGACCAAAAGAGGGGGGATCCAATATAATAGCGTCATATTTGGATTCACGCCTGATCTCTCGCTTGGTAAATTTGCATACGTCATCCATGATCCAACGGATGGGTGCTTGGGAGAGTTGAGACAAGACCGCGTTGCGTTTGGCCCAATCCACACTGGTGCGAGAGGCATCGACGTGAACCACTTCTGCGCCGCACTTCGCTGCATGTAAAGACATGGCCCCAGTATAGGCGAAGAGATTGAGGACTTTCGCGGCCCTATTGGTGTAGGCCAGGGCTGCAACGGAGTCGGTGATGAAGGGCCATTGACTTGCGTGTTCTGGAAAAAGGCCAATATGCCCAAAATCAGTGAGTCGCAATTCCAACTGCAGATCATGGAAATCAATCGTTTGTAAAGAGGGAGCTTTCTTACCCTGGAGTGCCTGCCAAATGCCATCTTGCGATCCGCGCCGCAGAAATTCAAAGTCGGCCTCTTGCCACTCGCTCGCGTGTAACCCAGGTCGCCACGAGGCCTGAGCGGCCGGCCTAATGACCCGACAGCTACCAATTTTTTCCAATTTGCGAAAGTTTCCAGAATCTAGTAGCGCGTAGGTTGAAGCGGATGACATGGATTCACTCGTTCTGGGGTGTCGATTTCTGGTGTCCTGTTCAGTCGGGTCAGGACCTAATAACGTCGCAAAGATAGCTCAAAGAAGATAGCCCAAGGACTAGATCTATTCCAAGGCAATAAGAAGATCCAGGGGCCTCTTGCGTCCGCAGCGAAATATACAATGGCCATAAGGGCCTAGAATGCCTATCAAAGCGATTTGGACCTTTGCTTCCGCCACCCAACCACCCGTCAGGATAATCACCAATAGCCAAATCGCTCGAGTCTGATTATATAAAAGAGGCAAAACGAAGGACAGAAGGCCATGATAGAGAGCGCAACGACCAAGGAATTGACGGAACTCTTGGGCCTACAATGGCCCATTATCCAGGCTGGTATGGTCTGGGTGTCTGGGGCCCATCTCGCGGCCGCAAGCGCCAATGCGGGACTTTTAGGGGTCTTGGGGGCCGGTTCCATGGGCCCCGATTTATTACGCAGCCATATCCGCAAAGCTCGCGGCTTGATGGCGGATGGAACTGTGCCGGGCAAGGGCCGAGGGTCTTTAGCCGTCAACGTTCCCTTATTGTACCGCCAAGCACCGGAACAAATCCAGGTTGCCTTAGACGAAGGACTGCGGATTTTCATTACCTCGGCGGGGAGTCCGAAACTCTGGACTAAGGAGCTAAGCAGCCGGGGATGTGTGGTGATTCATGTCTGTTCTAGTCCCGCTCTCGCGCTCAAGTGTCAGGAAGCGGGAGTCCATGCGGTCATTGCCGAAGGTTTCGAAGCTGGCGGGCACAATGGGCGCGATGAATTGACCACCATGACCTTAGTGCCGCAAGTCGTAGACGCCGTGAAAATACCCGTGATTGCGGCAGGGGGGATTGCCGATGGTCGGGGGATCATCGCCGCGGTGGCTCTTGGTGCGGCAGGGGTGCAAATCGGAACGCGGTTTGTCGCCACTCAAGAATCCTCAGCTCACGAAGACTTTAAAAAGGCGGTCATGAGCGCCGATGCAGCAGCGACCATGCTCGTGATGAAAAAATTGGTACCCGTTCGCTTGCTTAAAAATAAATTTTACCAACAGGTAGCCAGTCTCGAAGAGCGCTGTGCTAGTTCAGAGGAACTGAAGGAGCTTTTGGGAAAAGGCAGGGCAAAGTTGGGAATGCTAGAAGGCGATATGGAGGGCGGTGAGTTGGAGATCGGCCAAATAAGTGGGCTGGTGCACGATTGTCCGACGGTAGCGCAATTGGTTGCACGTTGGGAGCAAGAAATCCAAAAAGTGCTTAGTCGTTTGGCGGCGTTCGGCTAATCGATTGGCCCAGCAGCGAAATTTACAACGAAAACGGAGGATGCATTGTCGATTTATTTAGGGCTTGAGCGAAAGAAGCGTGGTTGGATGGACTTGGTAGTGGCAGATATCGTGTCGGATACCCCTGATACGAAAACCCTCATTTTCAAGGACCCGGCCGATGGTCATAGCCCTATTGACTACATTGCAGGGCAGTACCTCACTTTTCGCTTCGACGAAATTGCCGATAAACCCGTCGTTCGGTCTTACACCATGTCCAGTAGCCCGCGAAACCGTGACGCGCTCTGGGTCACGGTCAAAATCGTTCCTAAAGGATTGGTGAGCACTTATTTATGTGAGCAGGTGAAAGTGGGCGACGTCTTAAGAGCCCGTGGACCCATTGGGCGTTTTTGCTACGATTGGGAGCAAGACCCGCCCCATTTGTTTATGGTCGCCGGTGGAAGTGGTGTGACGCCATTTTTGAGCATCATCGATGAATATTGGGATCGTTTAGGACAGAAGACAGCTCCTGCCAGCCTTAATCTACTCGTTTCCCAGCGTTCCCGTGAAGATCTGATTGGGAAGGATCTTCTAGCAAAGGCGGCAAAAATTCCGGGGATTAAAATTTGGACGACGTTGACGCGGGAGAAGGCGGACGGATATCTCTCCGGGCATATTGAAGAGGCGACTTTGAGTCAATTTTTTGCGGGACATATCGAAGATGGCGTTTTTATGACTTGCGGTCCTGATGCAATTATGGCGAAAACGGTAGCCTATCTCCAGGGGCAAGGCGTTGCCCCTGAGCGGATTAAGCAGGAATCTTTTTTCTCCTAGACGCGTTTACCTTAACCAGCGAAAAAAGGCAGATTTAGAGCGGTTGCAACGGCAGCGTGAGTGATTTTCCCCTCACAGACGTTTAAGCCTTTAGCCAATGACGCATCTTCTTGCATGGCTTTTTTATAACCTTTGTTGGCAAGTTGAAGGGCATATTTCAAGGTGACGTTTGTCAGGGCGTAAGTACTCGTCATGGGCACATCACCCGGAATGTTGGTGACGCCATAGTGCAAAATGCCTTCATCAACGTAGACAGGATCATCATGGGTTGTTGGACGAATGGTCTCAATGCAACCGCCCTGATCAATCGCTACATCGACAACAACGGAGTTATCTTCCATCTCTTTGATCATTTTTCGTGTGACTAAGCGAGGCGCCTTGGCCCCAGTCACGAGGACGGCACCGATAACGAGGTCAGATCTTACGACTGCCTCGTGAATGTTCTCTTCATTGGACATCAGGGTTTGAATGTTATTGCCAAAAATATCATCCAAATAGGCCAAGCGCGCGGCGTTGACATCCAATATGGTTACTTCGGCGCCTAAACCAATAGCCATCTTAGCCGAATTGATACCGACCACACCGCCACCAATAATAGCGACTCGACCTCTTTTTACACCGGGGACGCCGCCGAGCAACAAGCCTTTTCCACCGCTGTGCTTCTGCAAGCACTGTGCACCAACTTGGGTTGCCATGCGGCCTGCGACTTCGCTCATGGGGGTCAAAAGAGGTAAGGATCCGTTAGCCAACTCAATGGTTTCATAAGCGAATGCAACCACTTTGCGATCCATGAGAACTTTTGCCAATTCAGGTACCGCAGCTAAGTGCAGGTAGGTGTAGAGGACCTGACCTGCGCGCATCATGTCATACTCAGGGCCGACAGGTTCTTTTACTTTGACAACCATTTCTGATTCGGCCCAAATTTCTTTGGCGCTAGAGACGATCCGTGCACCTGCCTGTACGAAACGCTCGTCCGAAATACCTGCTCCTAAGCCTGCAGATTTCTCAATCAAGACTTTGTGTCCGCTGTTGGTCAGAGCACTGACTCCACCAGGAACGATAGCGACACGGTTTTCTCTGTTTTTGATTTCTTTTGGTATCCCGATAATCATGAAAATTCTCCGTTTTACGCAGTCAGATTTGCGAATGATCAGGCTTAGGCAATGAGGCCAAGCTATACTGGATTCATGACATTTCGTCTAGTAGATCCTCGGAATTAGCTTGCTAGAAAGGTCCACGGGAAAGTTCGGGCCCAGCATTATTCTGGATCATTCTTGACCCAGCTCCATTCGGCCCTATGTCTACTTCACCTAACTATCTAATATGAATATCATTATAACTCATGGCGAAGCGTGATCGTGCGCATGAAACCCCAGGTTTTCCGCGTGACAAAATGGCGATGATACACGGTTTGTGCCAGCAGTTTGAGAGCAGTCCAGTTTGGATATTGGACGAATGGGCCCAGTGAATAGAAGGTCAAATCTGATCTGAGAGACAAGCGGAGTTTATCGAATGAGTGAGAGATCCTTCTTTCAGCAACATTCGCACTCAGCTAAGATTCCCGGGTTCTTACTGCCACACGGAATACTTCTAGCATTGCTCGGAGCAAGATTTTTTGGCACCCTGAAGGTCCTAGAGCTTTTAAATATCTATTAAGGACGATGAGTTGCGCGTAGCCATTCAGAAATTTGGCGGTTCTTCCCTTGCGAATATCGAGCAGGTCGAGGCGGTAGCAGATTTTCTTGCTCAGCAGTATCGGAGGCAACAGGAGCATCTGATTGCCGTCGTTAGTGCGATGGGTGAACAAACCGACGACCTGTTGCGCTTGGCTCACAGCATCCATTCCCAACCGCCGAAACGTGAGCTTGATATGCTCCTGAGTGTTGGTGAAAGAATTGCCATGTCTTTGCTGGCCATTGCTCTACACAAGAGGGGAATCCCGTCGGTATCTTTCACGGGATCTCAGGTTGGGATCATAACTGATGAAGAGTTCGGTAGTGCAAGAATCGCAAGCATCATGGGTGATCGAGTGCGTTCGAGCCTGGAGCAGAATCTCCTCGTGATTGTTGCAGGATTTCAGGGTGTCAGTCGAACGACGAAGAACATCACGACCTTGGGCCGGGGGGGAACGGATTTAACTGCGGTAGCTCTGGGCATTGCTCTCGACGCGAATCGGGTCGAATTATTTAAGGATGTCGAAGGGGTTTATCGGATTCACCCTCAGTTTAAAAAGGGTCTCAAAGCCTTGTCTCACTTATCCTGGCGGCAAATGCACTTGCTCGCTCAGTGTGGCACTCAGGTCGTGCAGGCTAGAGCTGTGAAACTTGCTCAGAAATATCAGATACCGGTAATTGTGCGATCGTCCAAAGATTTTACTATACAAGGAACGACCGTGGGAAAAGATCCATTGATGCATTTGGAAGGTTCTTATTTAGGGGCCCTGACACGTCAAGAACACCTTAGTTTTCTTTCATGCGTCATGGAGCCTCAAGATTGGCATCAGGCCTTGACGATTGTCACCCACTTAGCAAGAGGTGCTGACTGCGAGCCCCATATGCTACGCAAAACCGCCCCGGGTAGGCTCGAATTTGCTTTGCCAAGCGCACTCGCAGGCCAGGCAAAAACCCTGCTCAGCCAAAAGATCTCGAATCTACAATTCCACGAAGAGCGGGCCTGCGTCATGATTACCGCCGTTGGTGGTGGATTCTTGCAGGGAGATGAGCAAAGTGAAAAGATCTTGTCCTGTGTGCCGGTAGACATCCTCAGATTGCAAGTGGAAGACGACACTTGTAGAGTTCTTTGTACCGCAGAACAGGGGCAAAGATTGCTGGGGGCTTGGGGAGCCATGCTCTAGGGCAACTCTCGGTTTTTAAAACGATGCTATAATTGAGATCTCCCTCATTCGCATAAGGAGGCGTGTCATAGGCGCACAATGGAAACATGCGGGACGTCAAGAGTCCGCAGCAAAGCGGGGTTTGGTTTTCGGCAAGCTGGCCAAAGAAATCACGGTGGCCACCAGATTAGGGGATCCCTCACCCGAGCATAATGCGCGTCTGCGCGCAGCTCTTGAAGCGGCGCGCAGGCACTCCGTGCCTAGGGATACCATTGATAGGGCGATCAAAAAAGGTGCTGGTCTATTGGACGAAGATGTCCACTATGAGACTGTGGTCTTCGAAGGATTCGCTCCCCACAAAGTTCCCGTCATCGTTGAGTGCCTCACCGACAATAAGAATCGTACAGCATCCAATTTGAGGGTCCTTTTTCGCAAAGGCCAGCTAGGGGCTATGGGTTCCGTAGCCTGGATGTTCGACCGAGTTGGGGTGATTGAAGCGACCCATGCGGATCGCTCCATGGATATTGAAGGAGCCGCCATCGAATCCGGAGCCCAAGATGTCGAAAAACTTGATGGCAAAGATATCGAAGGGGATCAAATAGGGGCGAGATTTTATACCGATCCCACGGATTTAGATCTGGTCGGCAAGCAGTTGACGGAAGCAGGCTGGGTACTTTCGATGAACGAGTTGAGCTATCGCGCCAAGAATGAAATGAGTTTGACGGGCGAAGCTCTTAACGAAGTCTCAAATTTCCTGGGTGAAATAGACGACGACGATGATGTTCACCGGGTTTACACCTCGTTGGGCTAAGTAAATTCACTCTGCCAATTCTATATCGATCAGTGCGGATGGATGATTTAGATCCAGGGTCATTCTGCTGCTTTTCAGGATCTGATCCTGGGACGGATTCCAGGCGATGAATTCAAGCTCATAGTGGAAGGCGAAATTTAAATCTTCAAGTTTCAAGTCCAGGTGGCTCGGACTTTCCGCTTTAAGAGTCAATTCCGATCTTCCCAATTCTGTGACGGTGCCTTGACTAAGGTTGTGAAGTCGCAGTTCTACCGGACCCAGAAGTGATTTAACATGATCCCTAAATTCGGGCGCTTCGGGCATTCCTGTGTTTAACCATTCGCTAAACATATCAATATCGCTCTTAGAAACAGGGGGCACTGGCCCGCCAAT
>JBIKVD010000003.1:0-33001 GCA_044357055.1 Oligoflexales bacterium
ATCCAAACGAGTTGGGAATAGTCGATTCCAGGTTAGCGAGCGTTTGGGCAGCGCAGGACTCTGCAGGGGCAAGAGATTTACAATCTCGGGTCCGATTCCTTGCAAAGGTCTTACGAGCTGAGATTCATAATCTAGAATAGGGATTCCCTTGGACTTGTGGGCACCTTTCTCAGAGGGGCTGAAGCATTGCCCAAGCGCTTGGAAGCTTGCAGATTCCTGTAAAGGCAGCATGTCTTTCTTTAGCTCTTGCAGTGCTGGACTGATGGTGCGCTCCATATCTGCACCCGCAAACACGAGCAGGTTTTCTTGAGAACCAAAAGCCATCCAGTGCCACAAGGATTCCAGGTTTGGATAGAGATGGCTGACCCGTTTGAAGCCTTGAAGGTATACTTGCCAAATGCTGCAACCAGGACTGTCGGTTTTTCCTAAAAACGTTAACTCTGTCTGATGGGAGGGACCGATGTAGTTTATTTGTTCTATATTGGAAGTGAGGAAAGATAGAAGTGATTTTAAGGGATTTCCTAAGCGCGTGTAAGTTTTTTGCGTCATTAGGTGAAGAACAGATCGACGGTTTGCCGGGTGCATTTCTCAATCTATCCTTGTTGGGTAAGTCATCGGGGTAGTTCGGCTGATCATCATTGCTGCTTCTCTGCAACTGAGCCTAGACAGTAAGAATTCATAATAACACTAACCCATAAACCGACACAATAGGACTACACAATTAGGTTACAGTGTGGCATCGACGGCAATTTTCTGCAGTCTTGACAGGGCATCTTGTATTTTGTTTTTTTGCTCCTGGCTGTGGATTTCTCCCTGCAATTTTCTCAACCAAAGGGCAAGATTTCTCCATTCCTTACGGTCAGTATAAATGCAGATGAGAGACTCCATTGGCTCTAAGAAATTTTGCTGCAATTCTGTAGCGATCTTATAATTGTCCTCAGCGCTATCCATATCGCCAATCAGCTCGAAGATGGAACCGATCTTGTAATGCAAAACCGCCTTTGCTTGGCGATCCTCGGACTTGGGTAAATGGGAGCGCAGTACGCCGATGCACCCATGCCAATCGGACAAGCGATAGTAGGCATCATAGCTAATGGTTGAGGTGTCAAGCGGGCTGCCGGAGCAGTGAGTGGTGATCACCTGTAAAGCTTCTTTGGGATTATCCAGCTGATAGAGATAGACTGCCGCGAGTTCCTGTGCGGCACGATAGGATTCGTGGTTCAAGACGACCTTTACAATTCGTTCAAGAATGGAAACAACCTCAGGCCAGTCGTTCTCTTGCATGTAGAGCATTTTGAAATATCGCAGAGCTTTTAGATTTTCCGGGTCTAAGTCGAGCAGCCGGCTAAAACAGACAGAGAGTTGATCTTGGTTTGGCGCTTTTTTTTCGTACAAATGGCAAAGTCGCTCTAAAGCGAGGACCTTATCACGACCTTCCGTAAAAAACTCGTAAATACCGGATAGGATGAGCGCTTCACGGGCATAATCATTGTCATTCAAAACATAGGGAAGGACGCGTTGGCGAAAATCCCTGAGGCTGGGCCGACACTTGTTAACCATATCTTTAAGAATATCAGCTGCCTTTTGATAATTTCCTAACTTGACCCCGTGTACACGGGCTAATTGTGTATAGGTCTCTTCGCGCTCTGGATATAAGGACAAAGCGTGATGGATAAGTGCAAAGAAGGGCTCCCAACACTCATAAGACTCAAGCGTATGCAGAGCTTGCCTGGCAAGAGGCCAATCAGGAACTTTATCAAGGGTAAAACTCAGTGCCTCCCCGATTGGTATAACCATGGCCTCGGAGGGATTTAGGGTTCTCAAGCTATTCTTGGCCTGAGGTAAAGGAGGTGATGGAGTGGTGGTGGTTGAATTTGTCAAACATAACCTACTTTGATGCTCAAACTTACTTCAACAGACCATCTACAATCACGGCTGTCGCTTGTTGGGTTATGTTATCATAATCAAAAACCTGTTTGTCGAAAAGCCATTGTAAACTCAGGCCGTCGACTAGGGCGATGATCATGCTTCCGTAGTGTTTGGCATCAACCTGTCTAAATTTACCTGCGTGTATACCTTCATTTATGACGAGACAGGCAGCATCGCGAAATTTTCCATAGTGGGCTGCTATGGCCGTGCGCACTTCGTCTTTTTGGTTGATTTGAGTCCAAAAATCCATGTTGACTTGATAATACTCTTTCGTATTTCGGATGACTTCAAAACAAGCCTTAATGAAGATCTTGAGCTTCTCTACAGGATCGGCAGCAGCCTGCATTTTTGCAGCCATACCAGCTTCAATGTTTCCCGCCACTTTCTCAAGCACGGCCATCATCAGATCATCTTTAGAAAGGAAGTAGTAATGGATGATCCCTTTACTGAGACCCGCTGTTTTTGCAACGTCTTGCATCGAGAAATTGTGATATCCAAGCTTCGCTATGCATTCTACCGTAGCGTTGACAATCTGCCCTTTTCGCTCCGCTGCGACACCTGGTTTTGTCATCATGATTCTCCTGTCAGGACCCAAACCAATTTTCCCTATCATGGGCCAGTCGGACTGTCTTGACAACTGTAAATTTCATAATAACAATCTATTTTTATTATCTAAAATATTTTGAAAGAAAGAATCGGCTGGTGGAATTTCCTCATCTACGATGAAGCCAAAGCGACATGTTTGAGTGGGGCGAAAAAGATTGGAACCGCGGAATATTGTGTTCAATACAGGGGATGTGATAAATTTGTTTCATAATTTTCAAGGTTTAGTGGAACCCCCGCACGAAGGCACTCTTGGTAGGTCCTGAGGACTTTTCCATAGGTGTCCTCTTGGGAGCTCAAAAGCGAGTGGAAACAATTTGGCGTGGTAGCTGGCCATAGGAAAGGGTTTGCTTTGAAATTAAAGAGCTTTCGTACAATAGCCATTTGCGCAGTATTGGGCACAACCGGATCGACTCCTGTTGTAGCAAAGGAATTTCGCTGGACTCATTATGGACCCCGGCCACTGGCGATGGGAAATGCCTTTGTCAGTGTTGCGGATGACTACAATGCACTGTTCTACAATCCAGCAGGACTTGCTCGCCTGAAGGATTGGAATGGAGAATTTTTGAATTTGTCTGCAGAAATTTCAGCCAATACGGTTTCATTTATTTCGGACGCGTCCGAACTGGCTTCAGGATCTGCGGGTGACCTTGGTGCCGTCCTAGATCTTATGCGGGATCAATCGGGTAAAAACCACCACTTTGCCTTACAGATGACCCCTCATTTGATTTTCCCGGGATTTGGCTTGGGGTTGGCATTGAACTTAGATACCTCCATGGCATTTCATAGTGACATATCGGTTGATGTGAAAGCTGGTCCAAGCTTAATCATGCCGGTCTCATATGCGAGAAATTTTCTCGGGGACCGTCTAAGTGTTGGTGCGACGGTTAAGGTTGTAGCGCAAGGGGGGATCGACCGCGAATTCAGCATCCAAGATATTGAGGCTTTCACCCAAGAAGATACTGCCGCAGAAACGGATCCAAGCACTGCTGATGCCAGCGAAAAGAAGCAATTGGATGACTACGTGATTGGTGGTTATGGATTGGGTGTGGATATGGGAATGTTGTTTACTCCGACGGAGGAAATGCGTCCAACCATAGGCCTTAGCGTCACGGATGTTGGTGGCACTCCCTATGAAGAAGCCAACGTCCAAGGCGAAGCACTTGGGACGCCGGCAACGCGGCTACCCTCAGTCAATACTGGGTTCAGTTTTAGGCCAATTGAGAACGCAGGATCGTATCTTCTAGTGGCTGTCGATGCACATGCCGTGAACCAACCCATTCACTACTCTAAGAAATTCAATCTGGGGACGGAGTATGGTTTTGGTGAAATTATTAAACTTCAAGGGGGACTTTATCAGGGTGGTTTAACTGCCGGATTCCAATTTGATGTGAAGTTACTGAAAGTGCGGTTCGCTACTTATCAAGAGCAGTTGGGTTCTGTAGCGGGTTTGCATGACAACCTTGCGGATAGACGCTACTTATTGCAACTGAAGTTATTAATATAGTGAATTGAAAAGTGACGTCCGTGCGTTTCGCCATGGCGACGAGGGTAAAGGCTGGTTAGTCAATCCAGACAAACGTTAGAATGCGATCTATATAACAGGAAGGATTGAGCATGCTTGTGAAAAGCAGAACGACGAAATATATGATTGTAGCAATGTTAGGAATAAACGTCCTTAACGTAGGTGAGAGTGAAATAGCTTTGGCGCGGGGGCTTGACGAGTTAACACCTGCCGAAAAAAATCCAGAAGAGGAAAAGTCCAAAGCCGGCGAGGGCAAAGCCCAAACCGCCGCCGAGTCTGACCAAGAGCCGGCGCTAGCCTCAAGCACCATTTCGCGCAAAGGTGCGCCCTGGTTGAACGACAAAGCCTTTCTGGAAATATCCTATGGATTGGTAAGTGCTTCTGGTAGCAAAGGGGATTGGCGTGCAAGCGGGATGTCAGATGTTGCGTTCAAATATCTGGTGACTCAAAGCCCAATGGATCTCTTGGCCAGTGTGAGGTTTGCCCCTTTTGACGTGACGGTATACAGTGATGACATTGGCTATGAGGGTACTGTTAATGCGTATTATCTAGGTGGCGAAGCAAGGTTCAAAGTTGCTGAGAAGGTTGTGGTTACTGGTGGTGCTGAGTTAGGATTGATGCTGGTTTATCTAAAGGATGTGATCGATATCGCTTCAGATAAGAGCTTGGAGGAAAATGGGGTTAATTTCTCTTTAAATGGTGGTGCCAATTGGCGATTGGCAGAGTTTATGTCGGTTGGCCCCCGATTGCATCTAGGTTTTGGCTCGCTGCAGGTGGTGCAATTTTCCGTAGCAACCTCTTTGATGTTTTGATTTTTCCAGCCGTTCTTTTTTCTATAAGGCTCTCGGAGAGCATTCCCATGGGTTCCTCATCATCCACTTGATCCTTGGCTTTTTCAGCAGAATCCCTATTGTAAGGCTTGACGCTTCGACAAATAGGGCGGTCCGCCATTTCGATCCTAGACGACTGGCTTTAAATGGCACGGTGCCAAGACCCCTAAAGAGGGGATGTTGAGATCTTAGGAACCAGAATCCATGAATTTTGTTTGTAGCATTTGGGTTTTGTTGGCGCTTGGGTTTGCATCGTGTCGTGGGGGTGATCTTAAGGGAATCCTTCACATCAAAGCCAGTGGGTCCGGAAATTTTGACATATTTAAAATTAACGAAGGAGATAATGTTGAATTGATTGCGGAACAACGCGGATTTTTTAATCAGGATCTCGCGTTAAGTCCGGGGAGCTACTTTATTCATGCGGACTGCTCATCGAAAAAGATCATTATTTATCCTGATCAGCGCTTAGTATTTTCTTTGCACTCACTTAAATTTTTAGCCCATCAAAAATCAGATTCCGAGAATCATTTTCGTATCGAATGCATGCAAAATCATATAACGCAGTCAAGCCAAGTCATCACAGGGCGCTTTGATCTGCATTTATTCTCAGGTCCCATATCTTTGCTGGTAAATCAGGTAAGCTATACGGGTGACCTCGGACCGGATGGAGAGGTGACGGTGACCGAAGTCCCATTGGCCTCTCTGCGCGTCAAAATGCATCAAGCACAAAGACCAGAATCGAAATCGTTCTATTTTGTCTCGAATATGAAGGAAAAAGTAGGCTTGACGAATGGTCAGGCCCAAGGTGCTTGGCAGCATTTACTGCCAGGGGAGTACGTCGTTGAATTGAACGCTACGAGTCGATTGGTAACATTGCTTGCAAATCAAGAATTAGATATTGAGCCAGGCTTGTTGTCTTTTCTTACTCCCGCCGACCTCGAGCTTTCTTTGGCAGAGAATATTTTAGGGACTCCCCTTCATGTGGATTTAAACATGGGACGGCATATGAGCTATGGGGTGGAGTACCCCGTACTGGGAGGGGATTTTTTGTACAGGCCCAGTCAGTATTTGGACCCATTGCCAGGAAGCCTCGTTGATGGGGAGGTCAAAATCATTGAGCTTCAGGCTTTAGCCTTGAAAGGGCACTGTTCTCCTTGGGATTATAGTTGTCTAGGTCAGCATCAAGTCTATGTCTATCGTCCTCAGGCTAAGTATCCGATGATTAAATCTCCTTCTGACGTCCCTATTTTGTACTCCCCAGAGCCGCTTGAATTCGCCTTGCAAGGTGCTATAGGGATCCGTGTTCCTATTCCTCTCAATAATAAGTCCTACTACCATCCCATTGGTCAGCTAAGGATCGAACCAATGATGCAAATTAATGAGAGTTTTGTTACCGATTTAGTGCGGTTAGAGCAGAGAGGTTCGAGCCCAAGCGGGGCTTATACCAATGATCTTCCGTTAGACCAAGCTACCGTTCTAACGGTGCCGGTGGGAAAATTTGATCTTGCGAACTATTTAAGCTCCACCCGAGATCATGGATTTCGCAGACGAAGTGCCATTACGGTAGAAATAGTACCCTCTGGAAATGCTGTGGTTCCTCTTACCATTGCGGTCAGCCCCATACAGTTCGAAAGAAGTAAGAAGAAGGAACTTATAGACCGGCCGCCCCCCCTGGAGCATGGTGGTTTTCCCCCTTTGAGCATATTCTGAGAAAGGCCCTGGCTCGCGTCACTGTTTTGATGGGATTGGGATTTTCCAAAGGTCTAGTTTAACATCCCTATTGTGTCAAATTTTTCTCCCGCCCAAATTTTCTTTCCTTTGCCAACAAGTTATTTTGTCTTAATGAGACGTTCTCGATTCTATCCACAGCCATAAGTACGCATGTGGAGAGACCGTGGGTTATGACTTTTCAAGAACCTACAAATAGTCAGTTTCTGCAAATATATTTCGTAGCCTAGAGGTTTGGGTGGAGCCGCAAACCACAAGTGGTAGTGTTGTGGATAAGATGTGGACACCATATTTTGTGTGTTGGGCTATTGACACCCAATTCATTTCTTCGGATGATCGTCCTTAGCAAGACTCAAGGTTTTACAAAATAGGAAGACGCATCAGAATCCTCAGTGATTCTAGTGCTTGGTGCCTTATTCACAAAAGGTGGTGCATATGAAGTTCACTCGCAAATTTACCAAGGTTCCCGGGCAGCCATTTGCTGGAATGAATTTCGTCAAACGACGGTCGGAATTAAAGAATGAAGATGGTTCCAAAGCGAGTGTCTCTATGGAGGTGTCGGTTCCCGACTCTTGGAGTGCGGTAGCAACTGATATCATTGCGCAAAAATATCTGCGACGGGCGGGAATTCCTGGAATCGATGCAGAGAATGATAGCCGCCAGGTATTTCATCGCTTGGCCGGCTGCTGGGCAGATTGGGGCAAGCGCTATGGATACTTCTCCAGTGACGAGGATGCTCAATCCTTCTATGACGATACCTGCTACATGTTAGCCAATCAAATGGGAGCGCCTAACAGCCCACAATGGTTCAATACTGGCTTACATTTTGCCTATGGTCTAAAAGGAAAAGCCCAGGGCCACTATTACGTGGATCCTGAAAGCGGAAAGGTTGCCAAATCGCTAAGCGCTTATGAGCGGCCCCAACCTCATGCCTGCTTTATCCAAAGTGTTGATGACGACTTGGTGAATGAAGGCGGCATCATGGATCTTTGGGAGCGTGAAGCTAGACTCTTCAAGTATGGCAGCGGAACAGGCACGAATTTTTCTAGCTTGCGTGGGGTGAAAGAACGCCTGTCGGGTGGGGGAGTCTCCTCTGGTTTGATGTCCTTTCTCAAAATTGGTGACAGTGCAGCCGGAGCCATTAAAAGTGGTGGCACCACCCGCAGGGCTGCCAAAATGGTATGTTTGGATGCAGATCACCCCGATATTTTTGATTTTGTAAATTGGAAGGTGAATGAAGAAAACAAAGTCGCCGCCTTGGTCGCTGGCTCACGTCTCATGCAAGAACATCTCAATGGCATCTTGCGCATTTATCATGAAAGTAGCCATTTACCCGACAAGGAAAGAGCGAATCCCAAAGTAAATACGCGACTAAGGGATGCTGTGAAAGCCGCGAAAAACGTTTATATTCCTATGTCTATGATTGCAAGGGTTTTAGATCTGGCTCGGGATGATGTGCAGGAACTGCAATTTGAGGTCTACGATACCGATTGGAATTCAAAAGCTTATCAAACAGTCTCGGGGCAAAATTCCAACAATTCAGTACGATTGACCAATGAGTTTATGAAAGCGGTCATGGATGATGGTGAGTGGAAATTGATTTTCCGGACCAATGGCGCTGTGGCTAAGACGATCAAAGCCCGAGATCTCTGGAAAGATATCAATCTTGCAGCTTGGACTTGCGCCGATCCAGGTCTTCAATTTGATACGACCATCAACGAGTGGCACACTTGTCCATCAGATGGCCGCATCAATGCCTCGAATCCGTGTTCAGAGTATATGTTTCTCGATGATACAGCCTGTAACCTTGCATCCTTGAATTTATTAAAATTCTGCGACCCAAACACTGGCACTTTGGATATTGCAGCCTTTGAACATGCGTGTCGTATTTGGACGGTGATTCTAGATATTTCTGTGCAGATGGCCCAGTTTCCTTCCAAAGAGATTGCACGAAAGAGTTGGGACTATCGTACTTTAGGCTTGGGATACGCAAATATCGGTGCCATGTTGATGCAGCTTGGTATTCCTTATGGCTCAGAAGAGGCCATGGCAATGACCGGTGGCATTACGGCTATCATGTGCGGTATTTCTTATAGCACGAGCGCGGAGATGGCCTCCGAATTGGGAGCCTTTCCACGTTTTGAGGCAAATCGTGATGATATGCTTCGGGTGATTCGTAATCATAGGCGAGCCGCCTTTAGTGAGAGTTCTGACTATGAAGGACTCAGCATATTACCTAAGCCCATCAATGCTTCTGTCTGCGCCGATGACTTATTGTTAGCAGCTAGGAATGCATGGGATCGCGCTCTATCTCAGGGAGAAGAGCATGGCTACCGCAATGCACAAACAACAGTCATTGCTCCTACTGGGACCATTGGTCTCGTGATGGACTGTGATACGACAGGGATTGAACCAGATTTTGCCTTGGTAAAATTCAAGAAACTGGCAGGGGGTGGATATTTCAAAATCATCAATCAGTCTATCCCTCCTGCGTTGCAAAAGCTGGGTTACTCTCAGGAGCAAATTCGTGATATCTCGCTCTATATCTTAGGACATGGAACCCTGAAGGGCGCACCGATTAGCCGCCAGGATTTAGCGGCGAAGGGTTTCACGGCTGCCGTTCTCGATAGTATCGAGAAGAGCCTGCCTCAGACCTTTGATATTACTTTCTCTTTCAATAAATGGTCGATTGGCGAGGAACTATGTCTCGGTGCCTTAGGATTAAATAAAGCAGATATCGATGCTCCCAATGCCAGTATTTTGAAACTCCTGGGCTTTAGCCAGGAGCAAATCGATCTTACGAATGAATATGTCTGCGGAACTATGACTATTGAGGGAGCGCCTCATATCGAAGATCGCCATTTGCCAGTTTTTGATTGTGCGAGCAAATGCGGGAAAAAAGGCGTTCGCTATATCAGCGTCGAAAGTCACATTGCAATGATGGCCGCCGCGCAGCCATTTATTTCCGGTGCGATTAGCAAGACGATCAATATGCCTTACGAAGCTTCTTTGCATGACATTCATGCGGCGTATATGCTGTCTTGGAATAGCATGTTAAAGGCGAATGCTCTTTACCGTGATGGTTCAAAACTCAGCCAACCTCTCAATGCCACGACTTCTTTGTGGGCAGAAGTGGTGGAAGAGGAAGACGCGAATCCGGCAGCTAAAGTGATAAAAATCGCGGAAAAGGCGGCGCAACAGTTTGTCCATTCTCGCAAAAAACTGCCTGGTCGTCGTGGTGGTTATACCCAGAAGGTCCGTATCGGAGGGCATAGTCTTTATCTGCGCACCGGTGAGTATGAGGATGGTCAAGTTGGGGAAATCTTCTTGGACATGAATAAAGAAGGAACTCTCCTGCGCAGCATGATGAACAGTTTCGCTATTGCTATTAGTCTTGGCCTGCAATATTGCGTTCCTTTGGAAGAGTATGTGGATGTTTTTACCTTCTCTCGCTTTGAGCCAAATGGTTTGGTGCAGGGGCATAACTACATTAAACGAGCAACTTCCATCATTGATTGGATTTTCCGGGATCTGGCTATCAACTACTTAGGCCGTACGGATCTGGCCCATGTGCCTCCAGAAGCGGTAGAAGACAGACAAGGAGAGACCGCAATGAGACCCGTGCCACGGGGAGGCGAATCCATCGCAACGGCATCACTTGGATCCAGTTCCTTTGTGCCAGTGGAAAGGTCAAGTGCTCATAGCGTTGATGTCGGTGGGACGGTAATAAAGTCAGCAAGCAGCCTCAAGGCATCGGCAGTTACCTACTCCGAAGAGGAATTTGAGCGTTTTGCCATGGTTTATACCGAGGCAAAAATGAAGGGTTATGATGGTGATCCATGTCCTGAGTGCGGTGCCCTCACTTTAGTGCGGAATGGTTCCTGCCTGAAGTGCGATTCATGTGGAACAACGACAGGTTGTAGCTGACATTCGAGGCAGTAAACCTGCCTCGATGGAACAGTATCAGTCTTCGTTTCCAATATGGGAATGGGGGGAGGGCGATCTATTTGCGTATTGATTAGCTACTGCAAATCCTTCCACATTGATCCTCGGATCGCTTGAATATCTCACCGCCCAAGGCCCCTCCCTGTTCCCCTTTATCTCTCTCTTTTACTTCTAGGCCCGAAACCTTGCACATTATTGCGCGGTCATTTTGACTTTCCTTTAGGTCTATCGTGCGAGGGTTCTCTGCTCGCACCCATTGCGCAGGAGAGCAAAAAATGCCAATATCTGACACATTCTTTTCCATGCTGCCGTATTCTTTGCCGGGATAGCTCAGTTGGTAGAGCAGCTGATTCGTAATCAGCAGGTCGGCGGTTCAACTCCGCTTTCCGGCTCCAATCTTCTCTTTAAATGACTTATGAAGCGGAAACGATGACGGTCAATCTCAACGAATTAGAAAAAGCAAAAAATGCCTTGGGGGCGGCCCTTGCGGCCCCTTATTCGGATATTACGAGAGATGCATCCATTCAGCGCTTCGAGTTTTGTATGGAACTAGCATGGAAAGTTCTGAAAAAAAAATGGGAACAAGTTCTGTTGCTCCCAAAATGGTTGTTCGCGAGGCTGCACAGCAAGGTATTATAGATGATCCTCAGGCATGGATTCGTTACATTGATGCCCGCAACTTAACTTCTCATACCTACAACGAAGAAGTGGCGCAAAAAGTATTTAAAACGGTGCAAGAATTTTTTCCAGCTCTCGAAAATCTCCTGAAAAAGTTGGAATTGCTGTGATGTTCGGTTTGGCCGCTTGGGAATGGCAGCTCGTAGAAGATCTCCTGATCAAACCACTCAAAGACAAAGGATGCCAACTTTACGTTTTTGGCTCGAGAGCTCGCGGTGACTTTGGTAAATTTTCAGATTTAGATATCCTAATCTCCGGTGCCGAAGGCTTAGAAGATCTCGTTCATGAAATCAATGATGCCTTAGTAGAATCCGAACTGCCCATTAAAATTGATTTGGTTATGAGCCAGGAATTGGCAAAAAGTTACGAGTCAAATGTTTCTCGTGAACGACTTGAGATTTAGTTCAAAAACCTAGAGGCTAGGGGAAACCATCCCTCCGGATTTCATGACTCGCGGTTTATGGCCCGCTGGGCTCTGGACTTGGGAAAGAGTTGCGGCCTTGCTTAGGGAGTCCTTTGACTGTTCCAGAAAACGCGCGGCATTTGCCATACTCTCTGCTGTGATCTTATCTCCAGACAACAGTCTTGCCATTTCCTCGATCCTTTGACTGGCGTCTAGCTTAAAAACATGTGACTCGGTTCTCTTGCCAATCAGTTTCTTTTCGGCTTTAAAATGAGCATCGGCATAGCAAGCGACCTGCGGCAGGTGAGAAATGCATATAACTTGAAAGGAACGAGATAGTTCTTGAATCTTTTTCCCCACGATATCAGCAACCCTGCCAGATATTCCCGAATCAATTTCGTCAAAGACCAATACGCAAGAGTCTGCACCGGCACTGAGAGCCTTTTTAACCGCCAACATGATACGCGATAACTCGCCGCCCGAAGCGACTTTATCGAGAGGTTTAGGCTCTTCCCCGGGGTTTGCACTCAAAAGAAATCTCGCCTTTTCGCGCCCATTGGCTGCTAGGGAATCCAGCTCCTGCGTAAGGGATAGCCAACTGTGGTGCAGCTGTAGATCGATCTCTTTTAAGCCCAAGTCTGGGAGATTTTGCGGTGCCGGAGACAACTGTACGACGAAACGGGCTTTCGGCATCGCTAAGTCGCTTAGCTCAGCTTCGAGTCCTTTGGAAATAAGTTTGGCGGCCTTTTGCCGCGCTGTTGTCAAAGCATCGCCGCAAGATCTCAAAGTCTTCGTCAATTTAGATAAGTCAGAGAAATGGCTTAAGAGCTGATCTGCGATCCCTTCGATCGTATTCAAATCACTTTGCATCTGCGCTATTGCCGCAAACAATTCTTCGATGCTTTTTACGGAAAATTTCCGCATATAGCTTTGATAAGCGCCTAAACGTGCATTGGCTTTTTCTATTTCTTCAGGGGAATATTCCGTGCCAGTTAAGTGCTGTTCCAAAACATAACTAAGATCATTGAGAGCTTCCTGTGCCCTTTGGGCGCATTCCAACAGAGTCTCTGTTAGCTCGGGGCGAATTTTAGCCCGGTGCAGATCCCTTATAATAGCGTTTATGCAAGTCATGGGCGATTCGGATGCATCAGCAGCCAAAGAAGTCTGAATGCGGTTGAGTAGATCACTCTCTTGTCCTTTTTCCTCCATCGACCCCAAGGTTTCCACCAACTCCTGATACTCTTCTATGGTGGGCGAGAACAGTCCGATGTCTTCCAGACGAAATTGCAAATAGTCTTTGTCTCTGCCCTTAGAAGCAACGTAGGAAATAAGAGACTGAATTTCTTCAATCTTAGAGAAACAGGCTTTGAAGGCTGTCCGGTAATTTTCGAGACAAGCTTTGTCACCAAGAAATTGGTCAAGAACGGCCGTGTGCGTTGTTGGATCTAGGAGGCGGCCTGTCTCGTGCTGTGCATAAATATCCATGAGCAATGGGGCGAACGCCTTGAGGCTGTGATTGGTAATGACCGAATCATTGAGGTAAGCGCTGCTTTTTCCTTGCTGGGTGATGATCCTCCGTATGATCAAAGTGGAATGTTCATAAACTATGCCTAGCTTGGTCGCCATGCTGAGTGCTGGATGATCGGGATAGAGCTGAAAAACACCGGAGATTTCGGCCTGAGAAAAACCAGCTCTTACAGCATCCGCATTCACTTTTCCACCGAGCAAGAGGTTAAGGGCTTTAATTAAAATCGATTTTCCTGCGCCTGTCTCACCGGTAATAACGTTGAAACCGGGGGCAACGCTTAGCGATAGCTGTTCGACGATGGCCAAACCTTTGATAGAGAGGTTTTGTAGCATTTGGATGTCCCTTTTTATGGCTCAATACGGTAAGCAAGGATCTTTACAGGTTCGAGTATCAGTGCGATATTCAGTGACTGGAAAGGACTTGTCTTGCTGGATAAAATCTGACGACCTCATGATAACGTAGTGTTAAACTACCATACAGGGTCGAGGGTCGTCACTTAGCAAACGAAGATGACAAGAGTAGGGGTAGGTGAAGTCGGCAAAGGAAATAGAAGGGATGGATGGTTGCCTTAGAAGAATATTTCGAAGCAATGAATGACACAATTTAAACATGATATGGTGTTAAACATGAAATGGAGCAATTTGGCATGATAAAGCGAAAATGGATTGCTATTCTCGTACTTTCTTTGGGAGGGATGCAATCCCATATGGCTCATTCACAAGTGATGTACAAGTCAATGAATGGTTACATGGATCTGTATTTGCTTAAGATAGACGGTAAAGAGATTCGAGAGCGTTCCCTTCTGTCATTCCCAAAAAACTCAATCTTTTCCATGGAGGTACGAGTTGCTGGCTCAGACATCAAGAGCAGTGAGCTGATACAACTGAGCTACGATGCGACGATGCCCGAGCATAAGCATGGCATGTTAACCAAAGCAAAAGTGGCGAGAACGGAACACAACACTTTCATGATAGAGGGTATCAAATTGCATATGCCGGGGTCATGGTTGATGAGCTTTAAACTTAAGCGTGGAACTCAGGAAGATCTAGTGACCATTCCTGTGGATTTGCCCTAATGTGAGGGCTTCTCCCTGTCCTTGCTTGGCTCGATGTATAAGATAACTACCTATAAAATCTATGATAATCCCTCATAAAAGACTTCTAAAGTCCCTCGTGAACCAGGACGATAGGTCTAAGGAACAACATGGGAATTGGGAAAGTCATGAAAAAAACTCAGGAAATATCTCAGTTCGGCATTCTGATCCTCATCTTGTCCGGGTGTTCCCAGGGTGCAAGTGTGAAGGCCACAAGGACAGGTGTGGAGGACAACGCAGGGACGGTTGAAGATAGCAGCGAACAGAGTGATTCCGATTCTGACAGTTCCGAGACTCAATCAGGCGGCGAGGATTCATCTGGAACGGGAACCGGAAGTGCTGGTGACTCCATGACATCTGAGTCGGGAGGAAGTGGAACTGCTGGCGCTGGCACAGGCTCGGGTTCTGGAACCGGTATCACACCAGATCCACCCCCTCCCGAACCGGTCGCCTTTGACGCTCAAGTCAATTCTTCGACCCAGATTACCTTGAACTGGTCTTCTGGTGGCGGCTCAACAGACGGTTTCATAATTGCATACACACAAGGCGCTTCTGCGCCGTCTGACTGCACTAGCGGCACTGTGATTCCGGCGGCGCAAATCACAGGTACGAGCAAAGTAATAAGTGATCTCAGCCCAAGTAGCCAATACTCAATTCGGGTCTGCGCTATCAATGGCAATGCTTTGCCAGATATCTCTGACGGAGTTACGGATAGTGCAACGACAACACCAAGTGACGGATTAGCTCCTAATGCCCCGACCACTCTGGCTTTGGAAGATGGAGTCCTTAGTCTGATTGGGACTTGGCCCAACTCGACAGGTGGTGCCGCAGTAACAGGCTATTTGCTAGTGAGAAATGCCACGGGTGTTGTCACCTGGACGCCCACTCCTGGTACAAACTATACGAGTGGACAAAGTCTCGATGGTACTCACAAGGCGGTTTATGTCGGTACGGAGCTCGAGGCTGAAGATGCGGTTCTAGCGCCTGGTAATACCTACTATTACGCAGTCTTTGCCTATGATGTCGAAAAGGATTATTCTGCTGGCGTGGTGGGATCAAAGCTTTTAAGAAAACAAATCTATCGCTCTGTTCAAGCTGGGGCAAGCGCTTCGCTTGCTATAGGCACGAGCAACACTTTAAATATTTCTGATAATGTCGCCAGCTTTGCTCTTGATCTACCTGATCATATTGGAGTCGGTGATGCCCTGGAGTATGACGCAGACAATAATGGATCAATAGATCAGATTGCGTTTATTAGCCGCCGTATTTCCGCCAACCAATATGTGGTGCTTACTTCATCAGCTGGAAGCGCGACTGACACGAATGCTGCTGACAACGATTGGAAGATCTTTCGAGCCTATACATCGCTTTTTGATGCAGAGGCGGGAACGGAAAACACTGGGATCAATGACTCGGTCGAGTCCTATGAAACCTTTGCCAATGGTCGGGATCTTCCCGCGAACGATGAAAACTGGAACGTCGCTCTATATGGCTCCTACACTCCTGATATCTTGCGAGTACAGGTTGCTGGGTGGACAACCGGTCCTAACCATTATTTGCAGATCTACACGCCGACAAAAACCTCTGAAGTAGGTGTATCCCAAAGGCACCAGGGAATTTGGGATGATTCGCTTTATCGCCTCGTCGTTAATATTCCAAATATGGCAACATCGATGGGCATTTTGGAAATCGACACTGGCTACGTAAAATTGGCGGGCATTCAATTCGATATGTTTAAGACAGCGCAGGACGAAGCTCTTGGAGTCTGGTTCCGACACAATGGAGTGCAAGCTTCTGAAGTAGCGCAGAATATATTCAGAGGTTTTGCCAACCCGACCAGCAATGAGTTCCCTATTCTACTTAGTATCTTGCCTTCACCCAGCGACAGCGACAGCGGCACAGTCAGGATCTGGAATAACATCCTGTATGATTTGAATACCAGCGCCACCTATGCGCCTTGTATATACCTAAAAGGGAACCTTACCGCTTACGTGTACAACAATACCATTTTTAATTGCAAACAAGGTATTATGCTTTCGACTGAAGGAACTATGATTGCCATCAACAACATTGTGCAAGGCGCCTCTGATGGCTATGCCGGTACCTTGGATGCTGCTAGCAATTACAATATCTCAGATTTAGCTGCCGATGCTCCGGGTGCGAATTCGATTCAAGCGACGGTGGATTTTGTCGATGTAGGTCAACGCAATTTTCACTTAGATCCTACAGATACCAGTGCCGTGAATACGGGCACAGATCTCACGAATGATGTCAATATACCTTTTAAGTACGACTTCGTGGCGACGACTCGCTCGGATTGGGACATCGGCGCTAGCGAAAAGCCCGAAACGGCTAAAGCACCGATAGCGTTCGCTCAGAGCCGGGAGGTTAACACCAACACCGATCGCAGCGTGACCCTGAAAGGTCTTGATTTCAATTGGCAAGCTCTTAGCTATTCCATCGTTAGTGGCCCTTCCCATGGAACCCTCGATACCAGCGCGCTACCGGATGTCATCTATACACCGGACAATGCGTATACTGGGACGGACTCGTTTACTTATAAAGTCAGCGACGGGACTCTAGAAAGCGCTCCCGCAAGCGTTAGTCTCAGCATTGGGGTATTCACTCATCGCATGGCATTAACGGTCAGCACCTACCAGATTGCTGTAAATAGCGGCGCCCAGACTTTGGATACCATCTGCCAAAGGGAAGCTGCAACCTTAAGCGCAGGTGGCGGTCTTTGGAAGGCTCTCGTCTCAACGGATACGGAAGACGTTAAGGACCGTCTACTCCTTGAACTGCCGATCAAGAACTACGGAGGCGAGAACATGGCAGCTGATGCTACCGATCTCTGGGATGGTAGTATCGACAATTTGCTGAGTTTTGATTTTGCCGGCACTGATCACGATTTCATGGGCTATCTTACCGGTAGCCAAGCTGACGGGACAAAGTATGCGGGGAAAACCTGTAATAATTGGACTTCAGGCGCAGTGGCAGAGGTCAGACAGGGAGAAGCCCATGAAAGTGCCAGTGGTTGGATTTCGAATACGATGTGGGGAGATTGCAGCCACGCCAAGCGCTTCGCATGCGTTGACAGACAGTAAGAACTTCTTTAGAAGTTTCATTTCTTTGCTATGTTATCTCACTTATCAAACCTAAGTCTTGGCAAACGCCGCATTGGCGCCCGTTCAATCCGTTGCGAACACTTTTATCCTGCCGTGGCGCTAACTAGGTAAGTTAGCCCTATAAACCTGTATGAATAAGCTAGCCTGGGGTAGCATGGCTGCCGGGCTGGGGCCCACGAAAAAACTATAGGAGTCAAAACGATGAAAGCAGGATTAATCTGGTTATTTTGTGCGTTTTCTGTACCGGCGTTTGCTGAAGTCATTACAAATGTCCGCGTTTGTGCGCAGTCTGGTTATGATCTGGCGAATGAAAAATGGACAGGAAACTTTGAAGGTAAATGCGCGGTTGCCGGAGGCGCCTCCTTTGCAGGTGCAGAACTCAAGAATCAAGCAAGTCCCTATGATGTTGAAAAGACCACCTTTCCTTCTGCGTCTATTGTACTCAATCAAGATGATTTCAACGAGTTTTGGTTGGGACATAACGCTGTCCCGGATTTCCGCGCTGGATATATCGTGCGCCGAATGGGTGGAATGATTGTGGTCGACGATAGCAAGGAGAAATGCCTTGGATCGAACCATGGAGATTATCTGCAGTGGCTATCTGCAGATAGTCAGTGCTACGTTTTTGAAGTTTATGATCTAAACAGTGTCACAGTTCTGGATCGACTATTCATCGAATCGAAGCTGCAGCGATAGGGTCTCACAAAGTGTTAGCCCATGAGCAAGAGTTCCATTTACCTAGGGAGATAATGTCTTTTCCTATTTGGATGCGGATCATGCTTTGCAGGCCCCTTCCGGAATTCCTTGTTTTGCCATTATCGAAGTGAGTTATCTTAGCACCGGTTCAGGCGTTGATGGTCCTATGAATGTCGATGTCGAAACGCTTTGCCCGGTTTCGGCGCCCCTATAGCTAAGAGTCCCGATCAGTCTTGTGATTGCTATGATCTCAATAAGGATTGTGAAAATGAACCCGATTGCCACTGTCATTTTCTGTAGCGTTTGGATTTTTTTGCTGAGTTCCTGCAATGGCCAAAGATCAAGCAGAGAAAGTTCTCATTTGACAGATGCTTTTATCGATGGGGAAGATGAAATTTTGTTCCAGGGAGAAGCCTGCAGATCTGAACGACAAATACCCAGAAGCGGCGAGCCTTCCGTCGTGCGATTTGACTGTGGTAACTCGGACTATCAATGCAACATTCGATATGTGATGAGATCAGGCAGGATTCATTTTAGTATCAATACTTATAGCTATTCATTCGTGGACGGATTTAAGACCACTGAGCAGCGGTCGTGGTACGACGAGGAAAAGGCGACAACCGATCGAGCCTATCTAGAACAGGCACAGAATTTTGCAGACATGTGTTCCAAGTTTGTTTTTCCCAGCTCCCCGTTAGCCTATTTTTACTATGCTCGCAGAGATATAAGTCTGGTAGGTATTCATTCAAGCTGCACCTTGGAAAAACGAAAAGATGTAGATGAAAATCAACCGATGACTTATGAAATAATTTGTCTTAACGAAAATCAATATCAATGTGGATTGTCTTGGAATTCTGCCACAAAAATTGCGATAGCGTTTGGGAATGTCTATCAGGATCTCTCCGCATCTTCTGGCACGAAAACAACCCATCTGGCTAGTTTTATAAACGGTAAATATAAATTGGAGTCTTCCGATCTCCAGTTTGCAAACGACACTACTCAGTGGTTACGTTATGGATGTCCCATGGTGGCGAGTTCTCCCTTGCTCAATTTGCCTCAAAAATTTGTCAAAATTTAGAATGAGCTCCGGTATTGGTCGGAGGCTAGGTAAAATCCTCGAGATTGCAGAGTACTCCTGTCGACTGGAATGGATCTTTTAAGACGCCATCTTCCTGGCTCAAGTTTTATAATAAATTAGCCGGTACTCTTGCCTAAAGAGAACGCAGAATCAGAGCTGTTAGAACCTCACTCAGAAAAATCGCAGCCGTGAATCCCAGCCAAAGTTTCTTCGACCTCAACAAAAGTTCTTTTTTAAATTTCCTGCAGTCTTTTAGCGGCTTCTTTTGCTGAAATAGCGCCTGACTCCAACATTTGCAGGATGCTTTCTTGTTTGCTGGTTTGGTCTTGTTCTAGAGTTTGGAGCCGCTCGATGAGTTCATTAAGGCGATTCCGCATGGTGGGGTAAGAAATCTGATATTGCTGCGCCATCTCTTTTAGACTACCGGAGCTCTTGATAAACTCGACGACGAATTTGAGATCCTCCTGCGACATCTTAAAAAGCGCTGGGATTTCAAACTGGCCTTCAAATTTCGTTTTACAGCTTTCGCAGGCAATTTTAACCACAAGGAGATTTGGGCTTTGACAGGATGGGCACTGGGTGATGATCTGACTCATAAAGTTTACCCCTTTGGTCTTTAATTAAATTAAAGCATTATTTAATTAAAGTCAAGTCAAATTCACTTTTATTGATATCCTGCTCTACCAAGGCGGCGGTTGAGAAGGATTAGGAATTTTCCCCAAGTTCAAAGACGAGCGAGGCATAAATTGACGAGTTGAGACCAAGATGCCGGATAGGGGCCGTTTCTTAAAAATGAACTGAGAAAGTGATAGGCATGGGAAAAAGGAAACAGCGGATTTTGGTGGGAACGGAGAGACTTGAACTCTCACGCCAATGGCACTAGGTTCTAAGCCTAGCGTGTCTACCAATTCCACCACGTTCCCAAGCGAGCAAATTCCTTCAATATCAGTAGCTTTGTCAAGTGGATTCTAGAAAGGTTAGGAGAAAAGAGGCAAATCGGGTTAAGTTTTGACGATGCGAATCGTTGAGGTGCCAACACGGACAAGATCTTCCGAGCTAATCTTATGCATACCTTGAATTTTTTGACCATTCAGGTAGGAACCATTGGTGGAACCCAGATCTTCGATGAAGATTTCACCTAGGTCATTGATCTTTATCATCAGGTGCTTGCGCGAAGTCTCTGAATCCTGATCGAATTTGCCAAAGCTCGACGCCCTGCCAATATAGACCAGTTGTTGAAGTAGGTCGATGACCTCATTGCTTGCATCACCATAGGTAACAATGAGCCTCATCCCAGTCGATTTCGTCTTTTTTAATTCCTGGTCTAAAATTGTGCCCATAATGGCGGATTTGCCGGCATCCTGGCCATTCTCTTTAGCCTCTTGGTTAGCGCTTTGATAGGCCGTTGAGATATGTCGGACTTCGGACTCTTTTTCTAGCGAGAATTTTAGGGTCGTCTTGCCAATGACGATGAGGTCATCCGAATTTAGCTTGCACTTTATGATGCGTTGCCCATTCACATGGGTACCATTCGTGCTGTTCATATCAAACAAATGGTATTGACCATTTATATTTTGAATTTGACAATGTGTAGCAGATATTTCGGTGTCATTGATAATGACATCACCCTTGTCTCGCCCAAAAAGCGTTGCGTCACGACGAAGCTTAATGGCTTGGCCCTCGCGCTCTCCGCTTAGATAGAATAAGACGCCGCGCAACACGGCTTCTTTCTTCGCTTTGGGTACAGACATGAATTCCCTCGTTGCCTATATTGCCTGTGCAGACAGGGATAAAATCCTCGAAGCATCCCATTAGACCGCCTGGCATTAAGTTTTATGTCGGTTGATTCAAGCCAAAAAATTAGCTTGAGTCCCCTGCAAGATATTGTGCCCTTGGCAAGACATCAAATATTGAGCTGCATTGTAGCTTGCTTATGTTACTATCGCCAAGGTTCTTGAGGTTCCTAGACCGGTGTATACACTTAAATGAAGTCGATGGACGGCCCATGAATGGAGGTTCGATGACTCTTGATGCAAAGATCAGCCGAGATCTGCAACCGACCTTTTCCCAGTTGGTATTGGGATTGTCCACTGCGGCTTTGCATTATCTTGGCGAAAAACCCCTGGATGAGACACAGCCTTTACCCGTAAATCTAAGTTTGGCAAAGCATAACATTGATTTGATAGAGCTGCTTTCTGCAAAAACGCAAGGAAATTTGGATGAGGAGGAGTCTCGCCTGATTCGGGAAGTGCTGACTGACTTGCGAATGAAGTACGTTAGCCGCCGTAAGCTCACCTCGAATATTTGAGCCTGGCGGAGAAGATGAACTCCACCGGAGCGAAGGATGCGTAACATGGCAAATCCCAATCCCTTTGCCACTTTCCTTGCTGAGATCACCTAGCGATCCGCTCAACTTGGGAATATTGAGTTTTCATGACGAGCACCGATAGCGATATCGGAGGGCCAGGCCATGGATCTTAGGAAATACCATTTTGATTGCCAGAAAATTTTCTATTTTGGCCTTCAATTTGCCAAAAGTTTCGGCCATGCAAATCTAGAGATCGAGCATGTCGCTCTCGCTGGCTTGCGCAGCTCTCAACTTATGAGTCAAGTCCCTGAATTGAAAGACCCTGAGCGGATTGCCGTGGCGCTCGAGTCCCATCTTCGCTCTCTTCCCAAGTATTTTGGCGTCACCAGAATTGGTTTTGGCTTACGCTTGGACGCCGCATGTGATTATGCGGAAGGATTATCAGGTCATATGCCTGTACCCTTTCTAGTTCTATGGAAGGCATTGTTAGCAAATTCAGAAACTCTGGTTGCGTTGCTACCGCAGGCAGCTGCTCCCGACCACAAAACCATTCAAAATATCCCACCTAAAAATAAAGGGAGGTCTCCCACTACCGTTAACCCTTTGGGACAAATCTTTGACAAAACCTCCGTAGCTGGCAAGGATCAATCGACAACGGCTAAGTCCTCCTCCTCAAGTCAGGCTGCGGGCAAGGAAATGGATGGCAAAACCAATCAGGCTTTGGAGCGTTACACCATCGACTTATCGGAAAAGGCAGCCAGAGGGAAAATTGATCCTGTGATCGGTAGGGATCATGAAATACGCAAAGCCATCGAGGTGCTTGGCAGAAAGAAAAAGAATAATCCCGTGCTTATTGGCGACCCAGGGGTTGGAAAATCAGCAATTGCTGAGGGTTTGGCGCTCAAGATTGCTGCCGGTCAGGTGCCAAGAAACATGCAAGGAGCGAGGATCTTTAGTCTTGACTTGGGATCCTTAATCGCTGGGGCAAAATTTCGCGGTGAGTTTGAAGAGCGCCTGCGCAGCGTTATGGCAGCGGTTGCCGAGCAGAAAAATCAAATCATTCTATTTATCGATGAAATTCATATGCTGATTGGCTCTGGAGGGGCCGAGGGGACTCAAGATGCAGCCAATTTGCTCAAACCAGCTCTGGCTAGGGGCGATTTGCAATGTTTAGGCGCAACAACCTTCGATGAATATCGCAAATATATTGAAAAAGACGGCGCGCTGTCACGGCGATTCGAACCGATTGTGGTGCAAGAGCCTGACGAGAAATCAACGCTTTCCATATTGCGAGGCTTAAAATCACACTACGAGATTCATCATGGTGTGCAAATTGACGACGTCGCTCTAATCCAAGCTGTAAAACTTTCCAATCTCTTTATGGGTGATCGTAAACAACCAGATAAAGCTATCGATTTGATAGACGATGCCTGCTCTCGACTCCGGCTCGAAATGGATAGTTTACCTGCAGAGCTCGATGAAGTTAGAAGTCGAATCGTCCAGCTCGAGCTAGAACGCCAAGCCTTGATGACAAGCAAAGAAAATGAGCCTACCCGGATTCGCTTGGACTATGATTTAAAAAAATCACGTGAAGAGTTTCAAATCCTGCAACAGGTTTGGGAATCCTTTAATGGGCTTGCCGGGAAACTCCGCGATTTGGAAGAGCATCGCCTCGACCTCGAGAATCTTGAAGAACAGGCAAAAGCCAGGGGTGACTATGATTTTGTCGCCAAAATCCGCCACAGCGAAATCCCACAACTGGAACAGAATGCTTCTAGTATACGTGCGCAGGCGGCAGAGTTGCAGGTGAAATACCCGTTCTTGAGCCTGAAAGTGAGCACGGTTGAGGTGGCGCGTTTGGTTTCAGAAAAAGTGGGGATTCCTCTATCACGATTGCTCAAGCAAGGACAGGGAGCTCGTCAGGATTTTGCGGAGAAAGCGAGGGCAATCGTCTTCGGTCAAGACGCAGCGATATCTCAAATTGCCAAGAGTTTGAAACGTATCGAAGCAGGCATTCAAGACACTGGGCGCCCCCTGGCAGTGATGATGTTTGTGGGCCCCACGGGGGTTGGGAAGACAGAAACCGCAAAAATCATCGCATCCGAATTTTTTCATGATCCCGGCAAAATGGTGCGAATCGATATGTCTGAACTCAGCGAAGCTCACTCCGTTTCGCGACTCATAGGTTCTCCTCCTGGATACGTTGGCTATCGCGAAAGCGGGCAGTTGACAGAAGCCGTGCGACGGCATCGCCATTGCCTTGTCCTTTTTGATGAGGTCGAAAAGGCGCATCCAAAAATTTTTGACTCTCTATTGCAATTGCTTGATGAGGGTAGGCTCACGGATGGGGAAGGTCGCGTGATAGATTTTCGTCAAACGATTGTGGTTATGACTTCCAATTTAATTGCGGAATGGCCGGCCGAGGTAAAGAGAGAGGAGGCTGATCGTCATCTGCGAGAGCAACTTATGGAGTCTCTACGCCCCGAATTTGTGGGACGCATTGACGAAATTGTTTTCTTTCGCCCCGTCGGCCGAAGAGCGGTCATGCAATTGTTTGAACGCAGCCTACAGGAATTAAATGAGCGACTCCGGGACAAACTCTTTGTCGTCCAGCTTAGCGACGCCGTAAATGAGCGCCTATGGTCCGAGGTGGAGCAGTCGCGCCTTGGCGCTCGAGCGGTCAGAAGGGTTTTCAATCACCTCATCAGCGATCAGGTTGCTGACCGTATTCTGCGCGAGCCAGAGACATGCAGAGGGCTCTGGGAGCTTTGCCTAAACGAAGTTGGCCGCTTCTATTGGGAAAAAGGTGATGATCGAGATCGAGCCTTACCCGCGTTGGCCTCTTCAAACTGAATCGAGGGTCCTGACAATCGGCAATAAGGCCATAATGGCTCTAAGGCTCCCCCCTCTACAAGGGGCAAGAATCTTTGAATGATTCTCCTAGCCGATGCCTCACAAAAAATCTTGACATAATCGCGCAAGAAACCGATCTTACTCCTCTCGCTATTCGCGGTTTTGGTGGGGCGTCGACAAGTGGTAAGTCTCTGGATTTTGATTCCAGCATTCGTAGGTTCGAATCCTACCGCCCCAGCTCTATTTCCTCTTAGAAACAGCATTTTCTTTTTTGCCGCCGGGCAGTCAATGGGTTGGCTATCAGTTCCATCGTCTATTTATTCTTCGATTCCATAAGGGGATACTATGGCCCGCGAGATGATTCTTTTCAGCGGCAATGCGAATAAACCCCTGGCACAGAAAATTGCCCGCTATTTGGATATTCCGATTGGCGATGCGATTGTTTCCAAGTTTGCCGACGGTGAAACCAGGGTCGAGCTACTAGAGAACGTCCGTGGGGGCGATGTGTTTGTAATCCAGTCCCTTTGTCGACCAGCAAATGATCACATTATGGAAGCTGTGATTATCGCGGACGCATGCCGCCGAGCATCGGCAGAACGGATCACCTTGGTGGCGCCCTATTTTGGCTACGCGAGGCAAGAACGCAAGAGCGCACCTCGAACGCCGATTACGGCAAAGTTAGTTGCTGACTTGATCGAGGCTTCCGGCTTTAGTCGCGTATTGACTATGGAGCTCCACACGTCAGCGATTCAGGGTTTTTTCAATATTCCGGTGGACCATCTTTTCTCCAAACCAATTTTCAGCGAAGCCTTGAGCCGCACGGGTAATTTCTGTGTGGTTTCTCCTGATGCGGGGGGTGTAGAACGCGCTCGCGCCATGGCCAAGCACTTTGAGTCGGGGCTCGCCATCATTGATAAACGCCGTGATCGGCCCAATGAGTCAGAAGTCATGCACGTCATTGGGGATGTTGCCGGCAAGGATTGTCTTATTATTGATGATCTCGCCGATACAGCAGGCTCCTTGGCAAAGGCTGCGGCGGCATTGATGGAAAAGGGGGCGAAGTCCGTCATTGCCGCAGTGACCCATCCTGTGTTTTCGGGACCAGCCGTTGAACGCATTCATAAGTCGCAGTTGCGGTCGGTTTTTGTGACCGACACCATCCCACTGGGTGAGGATGCGGAGCAAGAGCCCAAAATTATTCAACTAAGTGTCGCAGAACTCCTTGGCAAAGCCATTCGCAGGATTCACAACGCTGAGTCGATAAGTTCCTTATTTGTTTAGATAGGCGTTTTTCCCAAGGCATCAAGGCTTGCAATTTGGGTCTATGCTCGCTATAGATAGTGGTCCGATGGGACTTAAGATAGATTCTGGAGATGGGAAGAGTATGAGTTCAGCACAAGAATCAGCAGTCGAAACCACAGAAACCGCCGGCGCTGATACTATAGTCACGATTGAAGGTCGAATCCGCAAAGAAACTGGCAAGGGCCATAATCGTAAATTGCGAGCTTCCGGAATGATACCCGCTAACTTGATGAGCCGGAGCGGAGCAACAGCGATTGCGATCAATCCCAAGTGGCTTTCCCGAGCTTGGCAAAGAGGCAAAGTTTTTGCTTTGGATTTAGATGGAAAGATCCAGAATGTACGCATTCAGGAGCTGCAATTGCATCCGCTAAAGCGCGTTCCCTTACATGTCGATCTTTTGCCAGTCACGAAATAATAAATAGTCGGATCTTTTCTCTAAGTTCGAGTCCTAAGCTTGCTATGGATGGGACCTCATGTTCCTCATTGTCGGACTTGGTAATCCTGGTCCTAAATACACTTGGACCAGGCACAATGCTGGCTTTCTCTTAGTGGATGAGCTGGCCAGTCGCCATCAGATCACGATCAATCAAGAAAAATTTAATGGAATCGCAGGCAAAGGCTTGATGCAAGGACAGGAAGTCTTGTTGCTGAAGCCAATGACTTTCATGAACCTGAGCGGTCGCTGCGTGTCCGGCTGGTTACGCTATTTCAAGCTTAGACCAGAGCAGTGCATTGTAATCTATGATGATTTGGACTTAGAGCCTTGCCGAGTCAAAGCCCGTTTAGGGGGAAGCTCTGGTGGACACAATGGGATTAAAAGTATCCTTCAAGAGCTGGGTGAAGAGGGTTTCCATCGCCTAAAAATCGGCATTGGCAAACCCCCAAAGGACGAGAGAAATCAGGACACGGTCTCCTGGGTGCTTGGCCCCCTGGGGAAAGAAGAAATTCAGGCCTATGGTGCCCAAGTCTTTGACGATGTGACACTGCGTCTAAAAGGAATATTTGACGCTCATGGCAAAAATGAATAGAGTAGGCGGTCCCAAGGGCAGGACCCTTGGACAGTCTGTGTTTTAGTCAGCTTTAAGCGAGTCTTAAAGCGCCATCTACCCTTGCCCCCATCTTCGTAGGAATCGGCCTCGAAGAATTTGAGGGGGCCGTTAGTCCAGAAGGAGTGAGCTGTGTTACGTGAGTACGAATTTACCTTGATCCTGAAGCCTGATCTCATGGAGGACAATATTAAGTCTCTCCAAAACAAGTACGAGTCTTTGTTCGTCAAAGACGGTGGTCAGATCATTAAGAAAGAAAACTGGGGCGTGCGAAAGCTTGCGTTTCCCGTAAAGAAGGCCTACCGCGGCTTTTACGCCATATATGATTTTGTTGGCAAGCCAGAGCATTTGGCAGAAGCTGAGCGTTTGATGCGGTTTGACGAAAGCGTGTTGCGCTACATGTCCGTGAGACTTGGCGAAGACGTGGATGTTGAAGTTCGCAGAGTCGAAATTCAAAAGGCAGACGAAAAGGCACGTGAAGCAGAGCGCGCGGAAGCAGCTCGAGCAAAGCAGCAATACTAAACCCAACGCTTTGCTTTGCAAAGGTGTGGTCGTTTCAAATAGGGATGAGGTAATCTGAAATGAAAGTCATATTAAATGAAGAGGTATCTAACCTCGGTTCCATCGGCGATGTCGTCACCGTCCGCGGCGGCTATGCGCGCAATTTCCTTTTACCACGCGGATTAGCGATACTTGCAAGTGCTTCTAACGAAAGAGCCCTTAAGCATCATGTGGGCTTGCTCGAGAAGAAAAAGCAGAAGGTACTTAGCGAAGCCAAGACCTTCGCAGGTAAGCTCAATAATATCTCGCTTACGATCAGCAAGCCTGTTGGTGAAGATGAACGAATCTTCGGCACAGTAACCAACACGGAAGTTGCGGCTCTGCTAGCGGAAGAGGGCGTAACCATCGACAAGAAGCAGATACACATTCATGATGAGATTAAGAAGGTGGGAGTTTACACCGCCGACGTGAAGCTGCATCCTGAGGTAACTGCAAAAGTTAAAGTGTGGGTCGTCGCGCAGTAATCCTTTAGCCCACAGAGTACTATACAGCGCTTTAGGCGCCTAGATAGAATTCTTAAATTGCATCTCGGACTCGTTCGTTGCAGGACGCGAGTCCATTTTTTTTGTCATGTGTGTCTTCCTATCGCCCAAGGGATGAATAAAAAGACCTCCTTCCGTTATCATTGCGCAATCTAGGAACCCCATTGCTCAAGCATAGGGCTTGGCTTACAATTGAGAATCCAAATTAAAAATTCGCCAGCTGCGGGCTTTGCGCCAAACGAATTTTATTCATAGGTTGGATTGATCCCCATGCAAGAACATGAAAAAGGCAGGAAGTCTGGTCCAGGCGCTAGCTATAGCGATCGTGGGGTTCAGGTTCTTGCAGAAGAATCGATGAAGCCTCCTCACTCTATCGAGGCAGAGAAATCGGTACTCGGTGCGGTTTTGCGTCAAGCGGATCAGTATCTAAATACCGCTATCGATATTCTGAAACCAGAATACTTTTTCTTTGAATCCCACAAGCTTTTGTTCACCATTATTCTGGAACTAGATCAAGAGCATCAGCCCATAGACGTCGTGTCCGTTTCCGATAAGATAAAAGCAGCTCCACAGGGTCATCAGCTTAGCTTTAATTATTTGATTCAGTTGATTCAAGAGTCTCCGATCAGTCAAAATATTGAATACTACGCCTTAAAAGTTAAGGACTATTTCTTTCTTCGCAAGATCGTCGACACCTGTCGATCGACAATTCTTCTTGCCACCAAAGGCGCAGATCAAATTGATGGATTGATTGATCAGATCGAGCGGCAATTCCTAACGATTAGCGATCAGCATGACCGTGGTGGTCTGGTGATGGCCAGAGACGTACTCCAATCCACCTTGGCCGACATTGAAGAACGCATCAAACATCAAGGCGAAATCACCGGTGTTACCACTGGATTTACGGATTTGGACCGGCTGATCAGCGGGTGGCAAAAAAGTGACTTAATTATTGCAGCGGCGCGGCCTGGCATGGGTAAAACAGCTCTAGGTTTAAACTTGGCGATGAATGCCGCCAAGGAGAATTTTCCCACCGCCATATTCTCTTTAGAAATGTCCAAAGACCAGCTGATGAAACGTTTGCTGTCAGGTGAGGCCAGGGTTGACTCAAGCGCTTTGGTCAAAGGTGATTTGAGCGAAGATGATCAAGATCGTATTGTGGCTGCCGCTCGACGGATCAATACCTTGCCTCTAAGTATCGATGACACACCTAGTATTACTTTGGCGGAACTTCGCTCTCGCTGTCGCCGGTTCAAGAAGGAGCACGGACTGAGGCTGGTGGTGATTGATTACTTGCAGTTGATGACCTCATCTCGGCACTATGACAGTAAAGAGCGTGAGATCGCAGAAATATCAAAGGGGCTGAAACAGTTGGCAAAAGAGCTTCAGATTGCCGTGATTGCCCTAGCTCAGTTAAATCGTGGCCCGGATTCGCGTACCGATAAGAGACCCAAGGCGAGTGATCTTCGCGAATCTGGTAGTATTGAGCAGGATGCGGATCAAATTCTTCTAATTTATCGCGATGACTACTACAATCGCAACTCTGAGCATGCTGGGAAATCAGAGATCATCCTCGAAAAAAACCGCCATGGCGAGACAGGTGTTGTGAACCTTGCTTGGCTGCCTAATTTCGTATCTTTTCACAATCTGCAGAGAGTTTAATTCGGGGTGATTATCCTTGAGCCCTATTGCCCACCATGAATGCTTGGCAAAAAGACTTTGTTGTTTCCCGGGCTGCAATCAAACATGAGATAATTATTTTGGTTATTGAGGCTCAGAGCAGCTGGATCTGCTGGACAGCTCCAACCCGGCGAAGATTCATGAGGGATCGCTGTCACGATCATATCTGTCAATGGCTTCTCTGTGTCCTCATAGTCCAAGAGGACAAAGCTATTGACCCCAAAGACCTTCATTTTCCCATCTGCTCCGCAATGGCCAATAGGCCCCCCTGAAATGCCACTATAGCAATGAATGGCGATGGTGTAATCGCAGGTTTCGGGCCTACCATAAGCTTCCTTGCCCGTCGCAATCACGGAGGTAACGGAATAGTTATCCAAAGCGACATAACCGATCACAGATCTGTCGAATATATTCCTCTGAAAGGAAAGATTGCAGATATTGTCGTTTAGGTAGGCAGAATAGCCTGTAAACCAAACCTGCTCTCCAATAGGCAAAGTACCTACAATAGGGGGATTTGTCATCCATGTACCACCATCATTGCTGGAAAGAAAGGTTTCTGGAGTTATCACATGAGCTGCAAAAGACTGAGCATCATATTTTCGGTTGAAGAAGGTCATGCGAAATTTGACAATGTCCGCATGGCAATGGGGTATGACCTCAAAGATATCTGGCTCCACCCCGCGAATCATGACATGGGACGGGCGAATCGGGTCGGACTCGTCGTAGATGCAGTGTTTCGCAGTATAACCTTCTAAGTAAGTATGATTTCCGTTTTCAAAGGCCCTGGTAAGAAAACTTGTGCATCCATAATGATCAAATTGAATATTGTCGGGAGAGGTAAAAAATCTCAGAAACATCGGAGTCACTTGATTTTCACAGGTGGACTGCGCGGAACTTGCTCCGATGGCTACTTCCTGTGGCACAGCCATGGGATCGGTATTGGGCCGCTCTGAAACAAGCCTAACCGGGTTGCCAGTTGGCGACTTTTTGCGGCGCCCCAAGGGTTGTTGGGCTAGATCTTGCTGAATTCTTGACTCGGCGTTTGTTCTTCTGGTTGATTTGCAGTTGGTTGAGAAGATAAGACTGAAGCAGCCAATCCATAAGATGGTTCTACGCATTTTTTTCTCGATAATAGGGGGATCCAGTGAGTCACTTTACCTCCTAATATGGAATAAGGAAACTCCTTCGCGAGTCGAACCATAGGTTTTTTCTTGGATGAGTACGATAAGAGGGATTTTGCCTTGTTAGGCCAACGGGCCGCCGAGTCTGTGATCTTAAGCCGCGTTGGTCCTCTTGAGCCGAAGGCGAAAGATCTCGATGAACCAGATTCTTCGCTTCGCTCAGAATGACGATTCCCTTAGTTAGACAGGGAAACTTCGAAAATCCAGCAGTTGGTCAATCCAATGCTAGCAACTTTAGGAAGAGCGCCACTCAAATTAGTGCCCAAGCACTTGCTATTATCATGAGTCATTAAAAGAAATTGACCTGGGCCAATGCTTCTGCCTTTAGCAGCGCCATTTTTCCAAGAAGTAGCGATCACCAACTGCGCGTTGCCGATTCGGCGCATCATGGTAGAGGAGTCCGTGAAAGCAGTGGCAGCATCCTGGCCATCTTTCGTCACAATGGCTGTGCCAGCCAATACATTTGCTCGCGTGAAAGAACCAGTCTCAAGACATTTTGCTGTTCCTAAGGTATTCCAGTTACTTTCATCAGCGTTTTTGGCTTGACCATTAGCGCAGAGATAAGCAGCGCCAAAAGCGTTTGCAGAAAATAGGGCAGCGGCAAAGGTTGCGGTAATAACATGTCTAAGTTTCATAAATCCTCCCGATTGGTTTTGTTGACCTCCAAAAGGTAAATGGAATTTAGTTAAGAAGGGAGGCGCTAATGCACTTGATGGAATTATTGTTCGCGCGCGGCCGCACAGGTACTCACAGGAGGCTTAGCTAGAGGTTTGCTAAGCCGAACCTAGAGATCATACAGTTTTATTTTTTTCCGCAGGGTGTTCCTATTGATTCCTAGAATCCTTGCAGCATGAACTTGATTACCGCCGGTTCGCTGCATGACTTGTCGGAACAGAGGCTTCTCTACACGACGCAAGATGATGTGATGGAGATTGTCGGTCTCTTGGAAGTAGCCACCCATTTGATCTAGGAAGCGGGATATTTTTGCCTCGACAATATCTTCGAGAGAAAATTCATCCAAGGCATGAATCAGCTCTCTGCTAATCTCTTTCGTTGTAAAGTCAATGAGATCAAAGCCTGCCTGCCTTTTGCCAGAATTTGCCGAGGTAGAATTCGATGCCATTGCGCTCTGGGGTGTGATGGCTCCACCGGTAGATTGCTGGGATTTGGATGCCGCACCCGAGCGATTGGTTTCTGGGTTCAACTTATCCGTTGGCGGTCGCCCTATCAAATCGTTCGACATTATCTGCAACCGTCTCCGTTCTACATCTGCTTCAACGAAAGCCAAACTGATCACAAGAGCGCCAATACGTACAGGGCTTGCTTCAGTAGGATGATTTGATTATCAATTGTCTCACCCCCTGTCAATAGACTTTGGGTTCTCGAAAGGTATTCATTTCAGGGGATTATGTCTCTTGCGGAAATTCGCTTGGAGGACTTGCTAATTCCAATTTTGACATTACACTCGTGAAGGCGTTTAGGTCGAAGTCGGCGTTTTGCGGCGGCTGCCCTTGCCTCAAATTCTTTTGATTATGATTCCGGCGTTACGTGCGCATGGATTTGGCTACGGCATCAGCATCTAGATAAGGATCAGTATGGCAGACTATGGCAAAGAGCAAATAGGCAAGGAAGCGAAGCCCAAAGATCAAAAACAGAAAGATCAGGCAGGGAATGTGTCCTCTCAGTACCAGGACTCCATCGACAGAGAATCTTTTGCGGAAGATGACGAGACGGCGAGCGAGTTCGCCATGGATTCAGAGAATGATTCCGTATTAAGCGATTCCTTGCGAGCTGCGACAGAAGAGGCCGAGC
The DNA here is from genome assembly GCA_044357055.1 of Oligoflexales bacterium. Classification (GTDB taxonomy): domain Bacteria; phylum Bdellovibrionota_B; class Oligoflexia; order Oligoflexales; family JBIKVD01; genus JBIKVD01. The sequence continues at coordinate 32,387 of JBIKVD010000003.1, forward strand.
GGTACAAGGATATGTATTTGCGTGTTGTAGCGGAAATGGACAATTTAAAGAAACGCTCCGAACGCGAAAGAACGGATCTACTCAAGTATGGGCAGGAAAATATTCTCAAAGATTTTCTACCAATTATGGACAGCTTTGAAAAGGCTCTGCAAGGCTCCGAGGATCATGGGTTAGCCTCGCTTCCTGAATCGTTAAAATCCTACCTCGAGGGAATGCGACTGGTCTATCATCAGCTCCAAGACATTTTGAATAGGCATGGTCTTGTTGCTGTTAAGGCTGAAGGAGAACGTTTTGATCCCACTCTTCATCAGGCCATTCAAAAGATCGAGGATAAACTCTGTGAGCAAGAGATGGTCGCTGCCGTATTCCAAAAGGGATATTTGCTGCATGGTCGTCTATTGCGACCAGCGATGGTAAGTGTGCGCGTTCCCAGTTCCACCTAGCGGGACCTTCGAGTTGGTTTTACCCCTGAACTTTCCAAACAGTTCCACGGCAGGGGTAGAAGATTTGCACGGGATCGGAACCCTCTTGGCGACTTTATTCAATAAAATGAGCGTTCTTGCTATTTGCCTAATCGCAACATTCCGAAACAATTAAAGAAAAATATTGGGTGGC
>JBIKVD010000119.1:0-11149 GCA_044357055.1 Oligoflexales bacterium
AAATAGAACTATTTTCATGATATCTCCCTGAACGATGCATTGATTAAGTTACAGTCACTAAACTTGAAGCCCTTTTAGCAATTTTAGGACCACAACCCGATTACCTGTAACCCCAATAAATTACAACCAAATAATCCAACACATCAGTCGCCACCGTGCCTAGAATACTTGCAGATTGTAAATTGTTTGTGCAACACCTCTGGGCCAAACCCTGATCGAGGGTTCTCTCAAACAGAGGTCGCCTATCCTCAGCCAGGGCAGCGCTACCTCTTTAGGTACACGGCCTCAGACTGCCCCACGAAATGCCGGCTTACAAAGCCATGACCCCAAACCTTTTCCCTGCCACAGGAGCAGGTTGGACGATTCCATTTGAATTTTTTGCCTTGAACAGCTACCTCTGCCAAAGGTGCGTCAGTGTGTGTCAGCACCTGATATCGCCGGAGCGCTTAGTATTTGCGTACTGAGCGCTCCACCCTCCCTAAGTCGTCACTGAGCAGCCATTGCTCAGGCCCAGGGGATGTAGCAAAACCTGGTTAGAAAAGCATGCCATTCCTAGAGGGGTGACCAGATTATCGTGCAAAATAGCTAGGCTAGCTGGTTAGGATAAAATACGAGGTAACACCAATGCTCTTAAAATCTTCAGATTTGCAATATATGCTGCAAGATATAGTCTTATGAAACGGGATAGGGTGCATCAAAATTCTCCTGTGGTTTCACTCACAGAAGGGATCGGCAGATTATGCGATTAAGTGTGCCCCCATTTCTGACAGATCCATTTGCAAATGAATTTGCTGATATAGGCCGGTGCGGGGAATCGGTAACTGACCCCCTATAAATCAATGCGTGACGGTGCATAGACGAGCTGGTAGAGATTGACACGTATTTAAAGGCAGATGCGGACAAATTTTCCACACTATGCTGAGCAAGACTCGCAATTTGTCGGCTGCCAAGCGCTTCTTTGCTTCAGCAGTTAAAGTCACTGGAAGCAAGCCAAAAAGAGTTACCACCGACAAACATCCACCCTACCCAAGGGCTATAAACACCACCATCGGAAAACGCATAAAGCTAAGTTTAAAGCGCGATCGGGCTGGTCTGCCCGGCTATGTAAATGGACAATAGGCGCTCAAGAATTTCATTTCTGGTCAACCATCTTGCGTCGTACCACCATTCACTGGCCAGAGCCTGTTCAAGTTGTGGCACAAATTCCGCTTCTATAAGGTCTTGAAGGCAATCGCGCAAGTCAAGATAGTCCCAGGCTGCTTCGGACTGATGCCGTCGCTGCTCTTGATAGATATTCGTGAAACCGTGAAAATCCATTTGAAAATTGCGTTGGACAAAATGTAATAGAAATCGATCTAAATGCTTGCCGAAACGCTCTAGATAAGCGTCTTTGCGCCTATTTCTATACCCAGCGATGGAGACTACCTGAGACACATGCTTACCCTCACTTTCTATACCTAATACTCGTCGGTCGAAATCTTATTCATATTAACATATTTCCATGGAGCCTACCCAACTTCCCCTAACATCCTGAACTTAATAATATAAATCACAGATTAATATGGACTTAAAGAATTCGAAACACGCGCGCAAGGAAACGTAGTTTCTTTCTCTCGGCTAGATCGCTACGACCAAACTAGGCAAGAAAGGTCGCTCCCTCAAATTTCATCCCTTGTTAAAATGAAAGCAAGCAAGAGGTGATTATGAGCCTAAAAATTGGGGATAGTGCCTTCCAGAGCAATGGGCGGGTGAGCATCATCCGTAACATTGATCCAATATCCGGCCAATTAGAATTAGACCAAAGCCGAGAGGCCACCACAACCGAATTAAGACATGGGTATCTGAACGGGCTTTCGGAAGATGAGCGGAAAGTCTTCAACGACACTTTGGATGCGGTGCGAGGAAGTGAGCAAACGGAAGAAAAAGTGAAAATGATGTCTGAATCGATTGAATCCCTGCGCCAAGATCCAAAGAATTATCGAATCGTGCAGTATCTGCAATCACAAATGAGTCATATCATCCAGTCCGAAGGCTACCGACCAAAAATTTATTCTGTGCCCGCCAGCTCCGTTGAATAAAGATTTTGAAGAGCTTCTAAATGCGCCCAGATAAGCTTGTTTCTGCGCTCGTCAAGGGACTTCAACTTGCTGAGGTTCAAGTGCAGCCAGGCTCTTATGGGAGTCGATGACAAATCAACTTTCCTAAAAAGCTGCGGGGTTTCCATCACTTCGACCAGCGGCGCCTTGGCACGATCCCGAAGCTCCAGACTCTGGATCATTCCTGGCAAGATCGCCCCTAGTCGAGCCAACCTTTGCAGCGCGGGCTCGGAAAGACTTCGCAAAACTCGTTCTTCTAAAACCACGCCTTCTCTTAAGTAGCGCTGCTGCGCGCGCCAAAGAGCGAGTCGCTGCGGGTAGGCAATCCTACGCGTCTCTGAAAAAGAAAACCAAATCCTCGGGTAACGAAAATGGTCTGCCGGCCACTTCACACTGGACCCCGAACGAATTCCAAACCTAGTGGCTGGGGAGCCTTTCTTCAAGCTCCCAGTTGCAACGCCCCTGCCGCTGACCGGTTGCGATGTTATGGAAGGGGTGGGACCTGGCCAACTCAAATACAATTCCAAATTGTTTTCAAAGCGAAAGTCTTCAGCACGAGACGTGAGCTCTGGCTCAGATGGCATCTGCCAAAGTGGATTGGCTAAATCGTCCAATTCTCCATACCGATCAAAAATTCCCAATGGGTGAAAACCAGCCTTGGTGAAAACTCTCAACCAATCTTCTAAGGAAAAGCGAATATCGCGTTGGTGAAAAAAAGTATCCACCAGGCGAGAACGGTTTGCGATCATGGTCTTTAATCCGCCCGCAAAGAACCGACTCATGCAAGGAACGAACTGTTTAAGCAAATCAAGAAATTCGTCAGCGAGATCTAAATGTCCGGGGATGCGATAGTCTAGACCCAGAATCCGGAAGATGCTGCTGATATGGTGAATCCATTTTCTACCATGATTATTGTAGACCATAACGCGCAATGTCGCTCCTGGATTCAGGACCTGGCTAAGGCGCAGCAGGGACGCAAAAGGATCGGCCAAGCACTGTAAAACCCCGTAGGCATCAAAGTGATCAAATTTGAGCCCAGCCTTCTGAGCCTGCTGGAGATATTGATCGATATCATCTTGGACCCACAGCACCCTCCGTCGCGACAAGCCAATGCGGAATCGGGCTCGACGGATGCTTCGACTTGAGAGGTCCAAAGCGGTCAGCTCGGTGGCCAAGGGCTCCAGTTTGTGCAAGATGTACGGTAAGATTTCTCCGCAGCCCGCGATCAGCATTCTCCTCGGTACTAAGGGCAAAACACCCCCAATGGCAGTTGTAGCTACGTCTGTAGCAGTCGATTGTCCCCAGGCTTGTAGAATATCACTGGCCAAACAGCGCGCCAGGGCAGACTGACCTAAGTAGCCATCCACATATATCGGTCGAGCCGCTAAGGGGTAATTTGGATAAGGAAATCGCTCGTATTGTTCACGCACACGTGTACAAATATCGCTGCTGAAGTCAGCTTGTCCCGAGATGTCGAGGGTTTGGTTCATTTTTTCATAAGTTGCAAGAATTTAGCTGACATATGACACAATTACTTTTAGTATACTCGATTAGGATTCATTCATTAAGCGGGGTTTTCTATGAGCGTGCTCAGCGAAAAAAGTGAGGCGATGAGGTTATTATCGGGAATAGAAAATGGCTCCATGAACACCGCGGACGCCTACGCCATTGCCAATAAACGAGACCCGCTACTGGTTTATTTTGTCGTGCGTTATTTGCGCGAAACTTATCGTCACGACCAGCAAAATGGTTCCGCGGTGCTTAATCGGCTTATAGATTTAACGGCCACCTATAAAGATGTGCAGAAGATGATTAAGGAGGCCGAAGCTGACGTCATGGTGACATGGTTCAATGACACTCATGAAATTCGTGAATTTAAGAATGATGCCGAGGCCTACATCGACTTGATTGTGGAAAAACTTGAAGGCTGAATGAAAGACCGGGATGATGGTATGCGCCTAAGCGAGCTGGCTAAGAAAGTTACCGCGACGATCTATGTGCCATCAAGCTGTTCTGACCCGGATCCAAACATCCGAGATATTGCCACTTTGGCTAGTGCGACAGCGGGGGAAATTTCCTTTCTAACCAATGAGCGGTTTCAAACGCAGCTCATCTCGACGGGTGCCTCGGCCGTTATTCTAGCCAAAATACAGGAGTCACTCTCCATCCCGCAATTGATACACCCCAATAGCTACGCCACCATGGCAAAAGTTAGTCAATGTTTTGCCAGGAGAGCTTATCCCCCAGAGCAAGGCAAACCTGGGTCTATTGCCGCAAACGCTGTCATCGGCGAAAACGTCTTGATTGGCGTGAACGTCGTTATTGGTGAGGGTGCGACGATTGAAAGCGGGGTCCAGCTCCACGCTGGAGTCTACGTTGGGCCCTACGCCAAAATTGGCGCCAACAGCATATTGTATCCCAAATGTGTGATCATGCATGAGTGCTGGATTGGCCAACGTTGTGTCATTCATGCCAACGCTGTGATAGGGGCTGATGGCTTTGGCTTTGCCCCCACGAAAGAGGGAATTGAGAAAATTCCCCAAAGGGCTCGGGTCATTTTGGGTGATGACGTCGAAGTAGGATCTTTGTCGTCTATCGATCGAGGAGCTTTTGAAGACACCTTAATCGGTAGAGGAACCAAAATTGACTCCCATGTCCATGTGGGTCATGGAGTCGAGATTGGCGAGTTCGGCATGCTTTGTGGATTGACAGGTATTGCCGGCAGCGCAAAAATCGGTAAAAGATTTATTTCAGCGGGACAAGCTGGTGTTGGCCCCGGCATCATTCTGGGAGATGGAGTTATCCTTGGCGCCAAAGCTGGGGCCATCAGAGCCATTGATGAAGCGGGCGAATACATGGGGATGCCCGCGATACCGAAGAAAAAGTACTGGCGAGAGCAGTCCGCTCATAAACTCATCCAAAGTCTCTCTACCCGGCTGAAAGACCTTGAATCTAAGTTGTCGGCGATGGAGAAGTAAGAATCCCCCGCGATCACCAAGGAAGCTGATCAGCAGGGGTGCATTCACGGTTGTTACTTTCAATTCGCCAACTTAATCTTACGCCTCAGAGTTAAGGCGCTAGAATCAAAACTTCAAGCTATCCAAAGCTGAATCGTTGACCGTGACTTTCGCATCGGCTTTTAGCTTATCAACCAACTCGTTACGAACGCTGCGTTCAATATCAGCTTCAACTTGTGCTTTGACATCCTCAAGTTTCACAGCGGTCCCGGGTTTCAGGTCGGTGACTTTAATCACGTGAAAACCAAATTGTGACTCCACTAATTTAGCATGGAGCTCGCCTTTTTTCGTTGCAAAAGCAGCAGTTTCAAACTCAGGAACCATCCGTCCTCGACCGAAGCAGCCAAGATCTCCACCTTGCTGGGCTGAGCCATCGGTAGAATGTGCTTTGGCCAAGGCTGCAAAGTCAGCGTCTTTTTTCTTCGCATCCGCAAAAACCTTTTCTGCTTCTGCCTTCTTCTCTTTAGGCATCAGAATGTGGGAAGCACAAACCTCCTCGCCATTAAAACGATTTTCGTGCTTCTTAAAATGGCTCGCAACAGCATCACCAGCCAAAGACTTCTTGACCATCGTCTCCATATACATTTGGGCTACCACTTGGCGCTTGATGGCCTCCATGCGATCAGCGAATTCTTTTGACTTCTCCACGCCTTCTTTTGCGCCGGCTTCCTCTAGCAGTTTGATCGTGATGAGCTGGTCCATAAAACGCTTCCGCGCCATGGGATTACCTTTTATAGGCTCGCCTTGCTCACCTAGCAATTCGACTTCCTTTTTAAAATCAGTGTCGGAAATTGCTTTGCCACCAACCGTCGCCAGAGTTTCCGCCATCAATGCAGAGGCGCTAAATGCAGATACAACAAGGACCAAATGATTAAATTTCATGAATATTCCCTAATATGAAATGGGTTCGGGGGACATTTTGCCAGAATTGATGACTTTAGCAAGAATCCAATAGCGCCTCAGGATTCCGTCGTACCTTTGGGATCACTCTTTCTCAATTCATGGTATTTTTTGGCGTTACCCTTCGCCAATTCGACTGGATATTTTTCGGCGTTACGAGCCACTTTGTCCCAAAAGGACTTTTCCAGGTCGATCCCAAGCACATCCACCATTCTAAGCAGATAGTAGAAAACATCGGAAATCTCGTCCCGCAACTGATTCATTTTCTGTGAGTCGTTGCGAATATCAGCAAGTTCCTTCTCATTAAGCCATTGCATTACTTCCAGGAGTTCACCAGCTTCGACGACCAGGGCACAAGCCAGGTTTTTGGGAGTATGAAAACGTTCCCACTCGCGGTCAGCGACAAACTTTCGCTGAAAGGCAAAAATCTTTTCCAGGTCAATCATCGATGGCTCCGATCTTTTCAAGAATCAAGTCCTCTGGCAATGATGGCACGAGGGAGATCGTCATACTTTGCTCTAGCATGGTTATTGCCTTTGCTAGGCCAGGGCAAGACGCTGCAAAGATGCGCATCACGGGCTCTCCTTGCTTTACAGCACCACCTTGAGAAATCAGTATTTCAATTGCATGACTATGGGCAATCAAATCCGTCTGCACATTTCGCCCCATCTGCAAAAGCAAGCCCGCATAGCCTACCCGCCCGGCATCGATCAACTGAAGGTAACCATCTTTGGGCGCGAGGATTTCCGCAGCCAGAGGTGCTGGGTTGAGAAAGTTTTGCCAATCGGGAATGGCGCCCTGTGAGTGACAAAAGTTGAGGAAGACTTCCAGTGCGGAACCCTTGGCAAGAGCCTCTTGGCAAAGGCTTTTAAGCACCCCCTCGCCCCTGGGATCTCCTGCAGCTAACGCTCCTTGAACCACAAGATCCATCGATAATTCAAGAAGAGGAAGGCTTAAAGAATCGACGGCTCTACCTTCCTTCAAGTCTTGAAAAATCGTTAAGCATTCCAAAATTTCGACCGAATTGCCGACCCAGCGTCCCAAAGGATGAGACATGGAGGTGATAACCGCTTTGGCCTTTAGCTCAAGGCGTCGCGAAACGCGAATCAGTGATGTCGCCAAAGCGCGGGCAGCCAGTAGATCACCAAGAAAGGCTCCTTTGCCGCATTTAACATCATAGACAACTGCTTTGGCACCCTCTGCCACTTTCTTGGAGACGATCGAAGCGGTGATCAAATCGATCTGATCAACGGTTTCTGTTACATCCCGAAGCGCATAGAGCTTGCGATCTGCGGGGCACATGTCTTCCGACTGGCCGACAATAAACATCCCACAGCGTTTTAAGGCCCCGGCTAACTCCTCCTCGCCTTGCAGACTTGTTCGAAAACCTTTGATCGACTCCAGCTTGTCAATTGTCCCGCCGGTATGTCCTAAGGTTCGCCCCGCAACCATAGGAACTCGGAAGCCAAGGGTCACCGCCAAAGGCGCAAACAAAAAAGAAACTTTGTCCCCAACGCCTCCAGTCGAATGCTTGTCCAAGCACAGGCCACGCTCGGAATCCTGCGCCCACTGATAGGTCCTACCGCTTTTCATCATTGCCAAAGTAAAATTGTAAAGGTTATCGCCGGATATCCCTTTGAAATAGACGGCCATGAGCCAGGCCGAAACCTGGTAGTCTGGAATCAATCCTTTTGCCACCCCATCGACTAGATCTTGAATGGCATTGGGTGAGAGCAAAGCACCTGCTTTTTGCGCCCTTATTAGAGCTTTCATATCAAACATCATTTCCGACCAACGACTCTTTAAAACTAGGCTTGAGGTACTTTTGCATGATAGCGAATCCTGCTGCAATTCCCAATGATATTAGCGCTCACGGCGTTCACAATAGGCTCTATCTAACTATGATCATTAAACTATTCGTGAAAGTCACCGACAGGAATTCATAGTCTGCTAACGGACTGTGTACGATAGGGGGAATCCGTGAAGGATCAAATCACAAAACTTCGAAGAGTTTATGTCATTGCTGGACTCATTCTGCTGCAAAATTGCGCCACAACTCCGCAACAGCAAGTTCAAGACCAAGACCAAGACCAAGACACTCAAGAGCAAGGCAATGCTAACAGTCAAACAAACGCTCAAGCCCAAGAAATGTCCTTCGACAATGAGGGCGAAAATCTCGGGAATGAAGGGGCGGTCAATGATACCAGCGAAGACAATTTCGCATGGGGAAACGATCAAGCGGTCGACCAAGGCGCTGCTGTCAACAGTGATGCTAGCAACGAATTTGATTTAGCTAGTAACACAGGAACCGACAATGCTGCCACCAGCGACAATGAGTTGCTGCAAAACCCAATTGCACTTGCCAGCACGAATGCCACGATCCCGCAAAATATGTCAGCAAACCCACCCGTCAACACAGCAATGGGAGCGCCGCAAGGTGATCCAATGGGAGCAAGTGGCGACATCGTGCCCGCAGCCTCGACCACTGCGCAAACGAGTTATGAAAGTGTACTCAGTCTTCCGAAATGCGGCATATAAGACCGCCATAAATGAGCGAAGCTAAATCCGAGCTTAGATGAAAGGAACTTAAAATGAGAGTTGCGATCCTAATGTTTACCTTTACGATCCTTGGCGGGTGTGCCTGCTCGCAGCAAGAAGCCCAAGAGGTTCAAAACCAAGGCGAAGGCCAACAACAAGATGGCCAGATGAGTCAGAATTCACAAAATGAAAACGAGATGAACAATGATAATTTTGGGGAAATCGACGCGAACCCAGAAGGCGAAGCTGTAAATAATGCCGTTGTCAATGAATTTGCAGAAACAGAGCCGAGCGAAACTTTGGATTCACCTACAAATCCCATGAACTATAGCAATACCACCGTCGCAAATGGTGCTGCCGACGCAGCCCCTATAAATTCTGCTGTGGCAGCTACAGACTCTCTAGCTCCAACCTCTGGAGGTAGCGTTATGTATGCCCCGGCGATCATTTACGGCTATGGCACCCCTCAAGGAACCAGTGACCCCACTTGTGTCTTAGAAAAGGGTGACCATCCGCTCGTGGCCAAGGGTCCAGAGTGGATCCAAATGAAACCCAATCAATTTGTCAAATCTACCGATCTATCCGATCTTGCAACAGCGCGCGACCGCAGCCCTGCAGACTGGGCTCACTAAATCTTATTTTCTGCTAGCTTCTTGCTTATTTAAGGGGTGTACTCCATTCGAGATTGGAAACTTCACCCCTCCGTCTCCCTTGCGCTAAGATTGCCTCAATAACAATTTAGTATTTTCAGCTGCATACACATTTTTTACAAATTTTTCGCACAAATGACCGAAGACCTATTGTCCTTTATGGAGTACGATTTATGACTTTAACTTTTCGCTTCCTAACCTTGCTTAGCCTCTGGGCGTGGGTTTCTTCCTGCGGTACCAATGACAAACCAAGCGGTCAGCGAAGTGATTCACCAACAGAACAACAGCCTAATGGTCCGAGCTCCGATGCAGATGCAGCTGCAGATCAAGACGCGCCAGCACCTGGCGACCAGGAAGCGAACGGCTCCACGCTCCTCGTGTATGAGCCTGGGTTAGATTCTCAAAGAGGTCATTTCAATCTCACAGGCAGGATCATCGTTCCTTACACCATCAAGAAGAATACCACCGTCATCTTGCGCCTGGACCGCCAGCGCCTACGCACGGATACTTCCATCTTTGATGACCCTCCATTCAATGGACAGGATCCAGCTCTCTTAACCCAGGACGCTGCCGAATTGCATTTCGAGCTGCGGGGATTTCGGGAGGGGAAATACCGCATCGGTTTCGCGATCGACATCGATCAAGATGGTCGATTTGATGCTAGCAAAGGTGATCTAGAGGGATGGTATGATGGGACACTTGCTGCGCCCATCATCACACTGGAGGCCGCTAAGGTTGTAGAAGTGGTTGAGTCCGTGGCAGACATCATGGTGGTTATGAATAAAGTCGCCCCTCCCCCGCTTGAGCTCTATTACTCCGACCAACTTAGCTTTCTCGACTTATGTCTCATGGCGGGCATAGATAGCGCTTCCGCCTTTGCCATCAGCGTTAAGGAGGTACGTGAATCTTTAGGCGCTCGCACCTGCGAAGAAGCCGACAGCAAGTACGCTTTGCAAGCGCAGAAAAGTCTGAGTATCGTTTTGACCGCGAATACTCCCGGTCGTTTTCCAGATCTACGTATCTTGACAGGGCTGAAGGATTTGCAGTTTCTGAGCATTCTCGCTGGCGGAGGAGGAAATCTGGTAGCCGCCCAGGATTTCACACCGCTCACAAAACTGTCCAAATTGACGAATCTATCTTTAACGGGGGTTGAGGCTCCAGCTAGCACCATCGCTGAAGCAGGAGAAATAGGGTTTTGGGGCAGTGTCGCAAAAATTCCCACTCTAAAGGTACTGGTCGTATCGGATGTTAGACTCATGGAGCTCACGGACAAAATTGAGGCCTTAAGCCAGTTGCCGAATCTCGAGGACCTGAGACTGACCTATGCAAATTTGACGGATATCGCTCCCTTAAGTGGGTTAACGCAGTTAAAGTCCTTGAGTTTGTATGGCAATGACATCGCGGATTTCTCGCCCCTTACAGCACTCAAGCAACTCAACTCGCTAACCATTTCCGGCAATCGTCGAGCCATGAGTTATGGATTTCTTTCCAGTTTGAACCAATTACAGCTTTTTGATGCTAGTTACATTTCCGGCGTAAGCGGAGCTTTAGCGGCCATTCTAAATTCGACTCAGTTACAGCACCTCAATTTGAGTGATGCAAATATGAGCCTAGCTGCAAGTCAACTGAATGTCTTGGCGGACCTTAGACAACTCCATCTCCGAGGCAATCCCGTGACTGGTGTTGTGAGTCTAAATCTGCCCAAGCTGGAGTTTTTAGATCTGGTGGCAACGGGAATCAGCACTTTCCCCACGATCACGAGCCCAATAAAAACACTTCTTCTTGGGAACAATTCATTGGCGGATGCTAGCGCAATCGGTAATTTGGTGAGTCTCGTCTCTATCGACCTATCAAAGAATCAGCTAACAAGTTTGCCAACTCTTGAATCTTTAACAGAGCTAGAAAATCTGCGATTTGATGAGAACTCTGTCGCTGTATTGCCGGAACT
>JBIKVD010000418.1:0-3539 GCA_044357055.1 Oligoflexales bacterium
AGTCATACTTGTGCCTTATTAGATTCCGGCTACATGCAGTGTTGGGGATCTAACGGCTGGGGGCAGATGGGGAACCACACCACTGGAAATACACGGCTGACTCCAACGGATGTTACAGGCTTAAGCTCAGGCGTAGGTCACATTTCGACGGCATTTCGTGAAGGCATGATTAACAGTAGTTACACTTGCGCCTTGCTGGATTCTGGCGCCGTAAAATGTTGGGGAAATAACATGTACGGCCAGATGGGGGACAACACTACTGGAGGACATCGGATGACTCCGACAGAGGTGCTAGGCTTAAGCTCAGGGGTTAGTCAAGTGGGTGCCGGAGCTAAGCATGCTTGCGCCCTGTTAGATTCTGGAGCAGTCAAATGCTGGGGAGATAACGGCTCAGGGCAGGTGGGAGATAATACCTCGGGAAATTCGCGCCCGACTCCGACTGAAGTTTCAGGCTTAAACTCAGGGGCTAGTCAAATTGCAGTTGGTGCTGCTCATACTTGCGCCTTGTTTGATTCTGGAGCGGTCAAATGCTGGGGAGATAACTGGGCAGGCCAGGTGGGGGATAGTACCTCGGGAAATTTGCGACTGACTCCAACTGATGTTTTAGGATTAGGCGCAAGTACTAGCCAAATTGCAGTTGGAAATAGTCATACTTGCGCCTTGTTAACGTCTGGAGCAGTCAAATGCTGGGGAGATAATTGGGTCGGACAGATTGGGGATAACAGCTCTGAAAATACGAGGCTCACTCCGACTGAGGTTTCGGGCTTAAGCTCCGGTGTAAGGCAAATCATAGCTGGTGATGCGCATACTTGCGCGTTGTTAACATCTGGAGCGGTCAAATGCTGGGGCGCCAATGGGTTAGGTCAAATTGGGGATAATACTTCTGGAAATACTCGGCTCACTCCAACAGAGGTGTCGGGCTTAAGCTCGGGGGTTAGTCAAATTTCAGCCGGTTATATTCATACCTGCGCCCTGTTAGAATCTGGAGCCGTCAAATGTTGGGGCACTAATGGGTCAGGTCAAATCGGCGACAATACTTCTGGAAATACTCGGCTAACTCCAACAGATGTTTTTGGCTTAAGTTCAGGTGTTCGTCAGATTGCGGCAGGCGTAAATCACACTTGCGCAACGGATGTCTTTGGACGAGCCATGTGCTGGGGAGCAAATTCTTCGAATCAACTTGGCAACGTCTTTAGCACTGTCACCCCTCAGTATGTAAGAGAAGGTAACTGATGAAGGGAAGTGATGAACCGTCGGCTCGACTATGGATCCGCAAGTAGGCTAAGGCCAAAGCGGGCACGATCTCACGTGCCCGCTCCGTAGAAACTCTTTCACTCTAGATCAGATCTGTGGACGACCGATTCGCTCGCCGTTTGTCTCTTGTATAGCAATCAAACTAGGACGCGGGAATCCTGCGTAGTCTGGCCACTGGCTTGTTGGATTGACAAGATCCGAACCTTCTCCTGGATGCTGAAGGCAAAGGAAGAGAGTTTTGTTGTCAGGAGTAAACTCAGGACCACAGACTTCTGCTGCCGTGACTGCGCTAAAGAACTGCTTGAGGTGGCCACGGTCCGTCCCATCGGTTGGCACCACAAAGGCACCATCATTGACACCGATGCTGTTTGGTTGCCCATCGGTAACGATCCAGAGGTTGCCGAGAGCATCAAAGGCTAGGTTATCAGGACAGCTGATTTTGCTGACTTCGGACTTATCAAAGCCCGCAAAATAAGTGTCGGCGGATGCTGGATCCCCGCAGAGCATAAAAATCTCCCATGCAAAAACCAACTCTTCATGGTCGTTATTTAGCTCGCTGATCTCCATAATATGACCAAATTTGTTCTCTGGGCGAGGATTGGCTGCATTGACGTCACTGGCCGTTCTTCTGTTATTGTTGGTCAACGCCATATAGACTTTGCCATTCTTTGGATTGACATCCACGTCTTCTGGTCTGTCCATCTTGGTTGCCCCAACCAAATCAGCTGCCAAACGGGTGTAAATGAGGACATCGGCTTGGCTCACAAAACCATTGGCTTCATTCAGTTCACCTTGACCCCATACCAATGGCAACCATTCGCCGGTACCATCGTCGTGGAATTTGGCAACATACAATGTCCCCTCATCCAACAAATCCATGTTCGTCTCGCGCTTCTTTGCACTAAGTTTTTTCGTGCTGACAAATTTATAGAGGTATTCAAAGCGAGCATCATCACCGGTGTATGCGACCACTCGGCCTGTTTTGCCAATGGCAAAGGCAGCTGCTTCATGGGCCATACGACCGAGCGCCGTTCTCTTTTTAGGGATAGAATTTGCATCATAGGGATCAAATTCTACCAACCAACCTTGACGATTGGCTTCGTTGGGCTGCTTGGCTAGATCGAAACGATCATGGAAGTTTTCCCACAATCTTTCAGAGTTTGCGGCAGGTAGGCCATATCGTTTTAAGGAGGCTAGCTGGAGTGCATCTCCAGAGATGCTGCTGGAATTCGCAAAGTACTGATTAAAATTTTCCTCAGCGGTTATAACGGTTCCCCAAGGAGTCTTGCCGCCGCCACAATTGTTAAGGGTTCCACGCACCGCACGTCCTGTGGGATCGTCAGGTGTTTTCAAGCCATCTGTTCCGGCGGCTGGGCCCGTGAGTTCCATCAGCGTTTCGCCAGTGATGCGACGATTGAACGGAGAATCAAGAACAACACTCCAGTGCCCATTCGTCAGCTTTATCTCGACCACAGAAAGACCGTGAGCCGCAAGTTCGATATCTACCTGGTCCCTGGTTGGATCCTTCTTGTTGTATCCGGGGAACATCGTCATGCCATCCGTGTACTCGTGATTGATGACGAGAATTCCGCGATTCTTTTTGGGATTTCCGAGAGGAAAATAGGCTGCGAAATCGCAGTTGAATCCGAATTGACGAGCTTGAGCTGCTGGCGTTTGAGCCGCCAAATCAAAGGCTGGAGCATCCGTAAAGAGGGGATCACCCCAGCGAAGCAGCACATCATATTTATGGCCGTCGGCTATCTTGGTGGCATCACCAGTCTCGGGAGCTATGCTATCAAACTGCATGGCGTCGTCGCCCTTTAATCGACCTGCACCCGCAATCAGCTTTGGTGCAGCCAAGGCTCCAGTAGCAGCGATTGAGCTTTGAGCCAGAGCGCTCCTTCGGCTCACACGTTGCTGCATAATACGATCAAAGAAAGTCATTTCCGTTTCCATGTTCCATCCTCCAAGTGTCAATTCAATGATTCGATGGCGAGGAACATATAGGGATTTTATTAAGTGATGATGCGGAACTAGCTAAAATTTGGTGAAAATTTCGCAATCAGGTGGCGGCATGGCACATAAGAGGCCAATAGGCCTGCGCCGCTGATGAAGATAGAAAGTGAAAAATAAAGAAAGAAAAAAATACCGGAAGAGATTCTTAGGTTGCAGACTTGGAAAGCATCTTGGTCAAGCGGCTGATCTTGCGTGAAGCTGTGTTGCGGTGCAACATCCCTTTCGCCGCGGCCTTGGCTACCAAACTCTGGGCCGTTTCGAAAAGTTTC
>JBIKVD010000419.1:0-3537 GCA_044357055.1 Oligoflexales bacterium
TAATATTTTTCCGCTCAATTCAATCCGTGACTTCCAAGTTCCCGAATTTTGTGATTAATCGGTTTTGTTCGGCTGCTCCTATGGGCAGCCTTGAATTGACGAAGCAAGGGCATGCAGAAGGAATTTGCCATGAAAAAACTTCACTCGTCCTCATTCTAGGCTGCTTTGTTCTCGCGGGTACCAAGATTTATGTTTTGAATCTTGACTGCGACTTCTACTCTCCAGCATTTTGTTCCTTAGATTTAGACAAAGAAACCGTGAATATTGGATGACACAACTCAGGAGCTACTTACTGCGGTCTGATGCTGCTGACAAATGATGGTTCTCCATCCGGACTAGATCAGTTGTTTCAAAATTTATTAGTTAACGTTAACGGCACATCCATCACCGGTCGCCTCATTGAAACAGCTTTCATCATTCGGCAGCCTGCCAATCCTTTAGAGGGATCTGACGGCCTGCCCCTCGATTTTGTTGTTCAAATTGAACTGAAAACCCTAACCGGTGAAAGCTTCCAAGGCCTTGTTGCTCGTTCGATGGGTTCACGGGTCAAATGGATTGCTGTTCCGATTCTATGTCAGCAATAAGCTGATGCGGTCCGCTTTGCTGCTAGGATCGAGAAGGCAACCTGGAGTGGTCGCACACTATTTGCGGCAACGTCGTTATGGCTGAAAGAATCCCTCTACTCACAAGTTTCGAAACGACCCTAGGAACAATGGACCCCTGAGCCGGCTCTTGTTCCAAAGGGGTTCCGTAAGTTCAACCCAATGCTAACAAAGAAATAAATTGCAGTTCTCTCGCAGAGGGCGCTATCCTCGGTTGCAATTTCAGGGTGCTGCCCAGTGGTAATGCATCACTTTGTGGCTCCTGCATAGATAGAACAACATCCGGGGGGATAAGATGAAAAAGCAAATGGGATCTTTATTGCTGTCAGCGTGTTCAGCGCTGCTGACTTCTGCCAGTTTTTTGGGCTGTAGTGACGAAGCCCCATCTCCAAGACCAGATCTTAGCTTTATCTACAGCGACAACGGCAAAGTTGACATAATATTACCCGCAACCTTTGCTGGGGGCGCTGCCAATCCAAGCAGTTTAGAGGCTGCTTTTGTCGCTGAAATAGAGCATTCCATCTTGCAGACGATCGAACTATTCCCCAATTTTCGTCCAAGCAGCGGGACCAGCAATGGCGCCAAAGCCATTAGTATCCAACGCGTCGATCTCTATAAACAACGCACTGTTAGTTTAGTATCAGGCACCAATACGGCAGCAGGATCAGCCGCTGGCAGTGCCGTGGAAGTTAGCATCGCCGGGGCAAAATTTTCTGGCAGCCTGCTATATGACGTCAATTTCAGCGAGTGGTCAGCTGTTGTTCGTGGAACGGTTGCCGGGGTTCAGCCTTTTATGATTGCCTTGGGCAAACCCTACCTTCGGCGTTATGACAAGGTACAGTTCAAGTACTCAGGGAATGTGGATGCCGACTTACTCAAGTTGCTCCCAGAAGCCGTAGGAGCCCTGATCACTAAGGCCTTTGGTGATATTTTCACCATCCGCGGCGGCTATGTGAGTGATTCCCAATTTCAAGATTTTGTTGCACTGGCATTGATGCGGAATATCGATATGCCTGGTGAAGTTTCCGAATTTGTCGAGGAGTTTGCTCATAAATTGGCAGATAAATGTGATGAGTGGCGAAATGACTATCCCGATTTGGCAATAGAATCCTGCCTTCACGATCCGATCCAAGTGACTCCTGTTGATGAAGCCTTTAGCTTAAAAGTGAATAGCCTAGGCAAAGTTGCTGATTCGTCGACTATGATGCGGGTGACCCAATGCCGGGCCCTCAATGAATCGACCTATCTCTTATATGTTCCATATTTTTTGAAGATGACCACAAGCGGAGAACACTTTCTTTATCACCTTGGTCAATCAGAAGTCTGGCAACCCATGTTTATCAATCTTTTCGGCTATGCCGACATAAAAGCTGAATATTTGGCTAGCGAAGACAGTACTGCTTGCGGAAATTCTACTGGGGATTGTACCGTATTTAAATATAACGCCTCCTATTTCACTGCCGGTCAAATGGCAAGAACCTGCGACTTGATCAACAGTTGCAGCAAGCGTTCCCCGCAATTTGCCCTATCAGGTGCTTTGCAAAAATCTGTGATTGAGTTGGGAGCCAAAAAAAGTGATTGTGCAGTGATGACGCCCCGCGTTGGTCCATGGGCATTCTAATATTCTCTCGGTGACGTTCTTTTTTTTGTTGAAGTTATTTCAACATGGCCTTCTGCCTCTGCTTTGCATTCAACATCACCTCTTGAACATTGGTTAACATCAAGAACCCAGAGACTCCCCGGGCAGGCTAAGCAAGTCTTAGCCGCAGGAAATTGGGGTGACGTTTGCCTGCTCATGGCATCAAGGGTATAATTTAACGAAAGTCATTAGGGGAAATGCCATGCTGATGCCGAAACTTGCCCGGTTCCACCTGAAATTCCAAATGGTACTCCTTGCTTTTGCGTTTTTTGAGGAACCAGCTCTCCATGCTCAGGCTACGATCAATGAACCCATTCCTCATTCGAAACCCACGGGAATTGTCCTTGCCGCGCGCAGTCGTAAAAGCAAATCCACTTCGGTAGCCGCCGAAAAAAGTAGCAACGGAGCTCGACGCGGCACGCCCAAGGCTGAGGTTGGCGGCTATTTCAGCTATGCTTCTGTGAATTTGGAAACCAGCACGGAAGAAGGGGCTGATTCAGAAAAAGGCTCGATCATAACGATCAGCACGAACTATTTGATGATTCTGCAACAACAATATGCCATTGGCCCTACGCTAACTTACAGCTCCTCCAGCCAAGGTGATTCCGGCAGTTCCAGCTATGGACTTGGTGGTACTGGAAAGTACTATTTTGCCGATTTTGCGGAAAAAATGGTTCCCTTTGCTTCATTTACCCTGCAAATTAGCGGACGTAGCCAGACCTATAGTGAAACCGACCCCACGACTGGAGAATCAACCACAGAGACTAGCAGTGGAAGCGGCTTTGGCTTTGTCTTTGGAGGTGGACTACACTATTTGTTGTTACGCCGGTCCGTAGCGGTGACACCAGAGCTGCAATATTATTCAAACTCGACTGATGCCAGCGGTGTCACTTTCAAAGAATCAGGAGTTCGACTTCTTGCAGGCTTCGTGATATTTCTTTAGTTCCGAATCGACGGACCTTCTCGCACCTAAAGTTTTTTGATTGCAAGCAATGCAGGGATCGCAAATTTCATGCACTCGTGCTTGATCCCTTCACTTTTGCACCTACCCTATCCTAACAGCCATGGTCAAACCTTCGCCTGTGGGCAACATCGTGGCTCGCCAGCTCTTCGACTGAGCCAGCATCTTATTGCATTCCCGCAGCGCTTCCGCTTGTTTGAAGAGCATGGGATCTGTCTGTGATAAACCCGCCTTGGCAATATGGCTTTTGGCAAGATTGGCGTTAACATCGGATAGCTCCAAGTCGCCAAAACCCCTAGGCGGTTACATTCCCAGCCTGCATACACCTGGTCGAG
>JBIKVD010000108.1:0-11883 GCA_044357055.1 Oligoflexales bacterium
TAGACGGCGATAAAGATATCGTCATGATTGATGTACGAAACGACTATGAGATTTCTTTAGGAAAATTCAAACAAGCCCTCGATCCTGAGACCAAAAGCTTTCGAGATTTTCCTGCCTGGGTCAATCGACACCGCGATGAATTAAAAGATAAAACGATTGTCACCTATTGTACCGGCGGCATTCGTTGTGAAAAGGCTACTGCCTATATGCAAGAAGCAGGCTATGAAAACGTCTACCAGATTCACGGTGGGGTCCTTAACTTTTTAGAATCCGCGCCCGCAGCGGCACAAAAGCATTGGGAAGGCCAATGCTTTGTTTTTGATGACCGCATGGCTCTTACTCTCGATCTGCAACCCTCCGAGGACATTATTTGTCCGACCTGTATCAACACGATCACCACTGAGCAACAAAAACACCCAAGCTTTATCAAGGGAAAACAGTGCCCGCATTGCGCTCCAATCCTCGTCGAGCACCAACAGAAAAGGTCCGAAAAGGGTTTGGAGATACATTATCTCAAATTGCGCGAACGGGAGTACGTTTCCAAATCGATACGCGACCTTCGCTCCTATTTCGAGAGTGCAGGGGCTTTAAACTGGGATTTAAGCCTCGAAGATATGAGGGACTAGGGCTCGCAAGTAGGGGAGCTCTCCCCAGTAGCATCGCCACTTCCCGTGTCTTTGTTTGCCTCGGTATCAGCAGGCTTTGGTGTCTGCTCGGGGGCCGCCACCGGTGGAGCAGGGGGCGGCACTCCCAATGGCGGAGGAGCTTCCTCTTCGGGAGGATCCTCGGGCGAAGGTGGTGGAGGCACTCCCACGGGAGTCACGAGTTTGATATCGGCACAAGAATAATAGAGGGAGGGCGATGCTGGATTCTCGGTCATGACCTGAATCATTTGAATGGTACAGAATTCGCAGGGTTCTGCCGGCATGGTCAACTCTGTTTCGTATTGATGATAGGCGGTGCCTGCTATCCCATTATTAAGCTCGTCTTGGACGGTCTTAAGTAATACAAAGCCTTGATCATTCATCTTAGAATAATAGAATTCATAGCGCCCCGGGTGATTGATAGTCTCCTCCCACTGAACCATAACCTTCGCGCCCACCTGGAACTCCTTGGGGCTGTTCGTCCGCGCTACACCGCCGCAAGGACCAGACTTTAAACCTGGATTATTGTTGCGAGGCGGAAGGTTGCCGTTGGTTTTTAGCCTAGCATGGGACAAGCCTATCGAAGCATAAAGAGTGGTTATGACCCCCATGGCTAACAAGCTAAGTTGATTTATGGAAACAGACATATCTTACCGTCCCTGACAGAGATTTAGCATCGCACCGAGAGCTTCCTCCAACTCACCACCCTTTATTTCCAC
This sequence comes from Oligoflexales bacterium, assembly GCA_044357055.1. Lineage (GTDB taxonomy): Bacteria > Bdellovibrionota_B > Oligoflexia > Oligoflexales > JBIKVD01 > JBIKVD01. The sequence continues at coordinate 1,364 of JBIKVD010000108.1, forward strand.
GGTAATGCCGCCAGAGGGATCCCGCGCAAAACAGCGGGACTCAACAAAATTCAAGGAAGAGCCTGGTTGAAAAAACTCATCGGGTTCTACCCCTAACTGGGCTTCTGTTGAGAATTGATAGCTTTTGATCTGAACACATATGCGCCCAGACTCGTGCGCAAAACAACGCTGCTCGACCGATTCACCCGATTGCAGCAAATCCGGGCTATAGATATACTGATCACAGCTCACAATCGACTCGGGCGCGCAGGTTGCAGTTAGCTGAAGGCTAGTGGCCTTGCATACACTTGACCGTCGCGATTCCGGCGCTTCCTCGTTTGCGCATGAGCTTATAAAAAGCATAAGTGCGATAGCAAAAGGCTTTCTACTTTCTTTCATCCCGCAATTTAGATGTTTTTTCACGAGCTAATCCGCCTCAGCTTGGAGGTTTATCCCCTCCTCCCCTATCGGCCCGTTTAAAGTTCAACTTAATGCCGTCGAGGGCATCGGATTTAAAATGTGAATTTTCGGATAGTTGTCCCTGCGCGAAAGCGCAGGGACTAGATAAGTTTTAGGGAGCGTTTTTCAAAGCATCGCGCTCAGAGTTGGCGATAGGCTTGGGATCGAGGCCATAAACCCATTTGGGGAGGAAGAGCGTGTAGTAGTTAGGATCTAAACTATCCGTCGCCTTATTGAAAGCTCGCATTGCTCGATCACCCGCAGAGCCAACCCACCACTTCGTATGGATAGGCAAATCCAGACGAGGAATATCCGTAAGCTGCCCACTGTATTGAGCCAAGGCCTGCACACCCTGATCAGGAGTCACTAGATTCGCTGATTTCAGCTGAGAAAGCTCCCCTTGCCATTGAGAAACATGGGAGTCTTCCAATGGGCTAGCAAGATTGACAATGTTGACCCCGCTTGGCTTCCAGCTATTCACGGCGGCTTCTGCGCCTTCACCAATAGTTATGACCACTTTCGTCTTACCGTAGGATAGAACTCGATTAAGAATTTGATTCCTAACTTCTGTCACTTGTGGGTGATTGGCGATTTCAAGCCGCTTAGCATCACTCAAATCCAGAGTATCCACTGGCAACGTTCTAATAATGGCATAGGAGCGGTTTAAGCCTAGGCCCCGCAGAAAGCTCTGCAATCGCTGGCCATCCAGTCCAGTAAGGGCCCTGCCTGAGAACAAGTCATCGTGGGAAAACTGATCAGCGACAACGAGGACTTGAGCTTCTTGCAGCCGGCCCCGATAGATTTGTCGACGGCCAAAAGACCAATGACTGGTGACTCCTAGTTCCTCAAATTTTGGCCATTCGGGATTTCCGAGGCCTAGGAGCAAGCGGGCGTCCTCCACTCCGGGACCGCGATCATAATGTCCATAATTGACTCTTGGATGCTCCCATTCCACGTCCCCTTCTTGGAATCCTTCTGTACTTCCGAAGCGATCAAATTCGGATTTTTTGTCGGCAGGAGTTTTATAGCTTAAAGGAACGCCTTCTGCATTGTAGATGCCATCGCGCGAGAAAATCTGAATATCCCGTTTAGAGGTACGATTTGAAGTGGTAGCCCAAGCACCAAAGACTTCTGTTGTGCCAAAATCGAAGTCTCGGTGGGGTACTGCGGCGTATCCATAGCGAAACTCTCCTGAAACGACGCTGCCACCGGGATCATTGGGCAGCCATCCAGAATCCTGACTCTTCCACTTTTTCACCAGATTGACAGCTTTTGCAAAGGAAGCCCTTAATGCTGCAACTGCACCGTCACCAGAGTTGTGATCCGCGGCAGCTCCGGGATGCGGCAAGCCAAGGACTTTTACATTACCGAGAACAGAGGTGTCGCACTGATTGCCAACAAAGGGACATTTCGCTGCACCATTTTCTCCCTGCAAATTCCAACGATGCTGTACCCAGGTAGCCACAGAATCCTGCCCTGCTCGCCCAACACCGACGATGAGCGCTAAGGAGTTCTTGTTCGTAGCCAAAACCTGATCAAAAAGGCTGTGGCGATAGACAACGATCGGGCTCGCAAAATCTTGAGCCAACCACCTCATTTTTTCCGGCACGCCGTCCTCCTCGGAGTACTGTCCAAAGATCGTGTAGACAAATGTATTCATAAAGAGATAGTTCTCGCGGATGCCAATGCCATGCAAGAACTTTTGCATCCGAGTACCGGTTGATCCCGTAAAGGCTCGATTGGAAATGGACTCATCCTGGGCACCCTCTTGCCCAACCACAAAGACTTTGACTCGCTCAGGGTCAAGTCGCCCCCGATAGTACATGGGGCCAAAGGTCCAGCGGAACTTCTCCTCACCAAGGTAGGCCATGCCTATGGCCCTATAATTTGGCGTGTTGGCAAACAACCTTGCCCATTCACTGTCGGCGGCAGGACCCCGATCATGCTCTGCAGGGTCGCCCCGATCGCGATCGCTGCTGGATCCCGAATCGTCATCGGCGAGTATCGCCGACTTCTGCGGCTCGCGTAGGGGAACGCACGAGCAAAGCAAACTGAGGGAAAGCACTCTCCACCAAGGGGCGCACCATTGCATAAATACTCCACGAAAAATCAATTTATTTGCTGAGCTATTAATAGAAATCGTTACAGTTCTTCAGAATCCTGCTCACTACCCAGGCTATCATCTCCTAAAGGATTCCACTGTTCCTGTAGCGAGTCGTTTGCCCGTCGCGTCTTACGCGAGTCCCGATTGCGTTGAATTTCCTTCTCGACAAAATCCCCGAAACGATTGCGATAGCTGCCATCCTCACAGCTAAAAAGGGGGTCTAATTTGACCAAATACTTTTCTTTACCGGGTTCTTTGTCAGCGATGCTGCTACGGTATTTCGCCATTGCATCCTTAAGGCTGCTCTTTATGAAGGAGTATGATCGTAGGTTTAGACTGCCCGCCTGCTCTAAATTCTTATCATAAGCACTCAATTGACTTGAAAGCCAAACTGCTTTCTCGCGATTCACGCAGGCGTGATTTGCATCGTATTCGATGGACTCAGGAGCACCACCTCTGTTCAGGATATCACCTGCTGCCTGCACCAAATCACGGTCTCCATACATGGGCTGACCTTTAACCGCTACAATCTGCATGGACTCCTGTGTCGCATCGAGCAGGCAGTCATATGCATCTGATTGGCAGCGATCTATGACAAAAAAGTCTGCTATATAGCCCTTCTTGATTTGACCCACCCGATCACCGATTTTCAAGGCTTTCGCAGCATTGACGGTTGCCATCTCAAAAAGGTTCTTCGCGGATAAGGAAATGTCCGACTTATTGGCATATGCCTGCGCTAGCTTCAATTCATCGAGCAGATGCTTCGACCCGGTGGGAGACCAGTCTGAGCCCAAAGCCAGGTTAATGCCATGCTTTAAGGCAGCCTCGACGTTCAGTGTTTCGCCGTAAAGCAATAGGTTAGAAAAGGGTGACCAGACGATAGAGATCTTGCGGGCCGCCGCATCCGCAAGCTGGCTATCAGTCATGCCAACCCCATGGATTAGAACCATACCTTCCCGTGTCAACCCAAAGGTTTTTAAATAGTCATATTCTTTCTGATTGTACGGATCATTGGCTGCCCCCTCCGCCATATGTGCAACAATAGCAAGCGCCTCGGGATCTTTTAAATATTCGAGGGCACTTCTCCGAATGGAAAACTCAAACATACCGAGATAACGGCGAACAGAACTCGCCACTGTATAAACACCACCTTTGGATACAAAATCAAAAGCCGTTTTCTCCTCGCGACGCTTACTTTCACTAAGATCCGTATACTCAGCTAACCATTTGGCCATGCTTACTAAGGCTTTATCGAGGCCATTGTCGCTAACGTCAAAATCTTTTGCGAGAATCGAGTCAACTCTTAACTCCTTTAGCTCTGCATAGTAGGCATCTTGGGTTGCGCCCGACAGATTTTCAGGTGTGGATCCCGGAACTTTGCCATCGCCTATCAAAAGAGCTAAGCCATTGCGGAAGTTTTGCGGTTGGCTGTTAAAGGAATCGATCCAGGCCTCAACCCCCTGCTCCTTGAGAAATTTGTCAAAAGCTTCATCATAATTGTCTCTCTTGCTATTCAAATGTTTGGCAATATGGGGTTCAAACACGGTGCGGATGACGTCGGGCATGACAATATCGGTCATGGAACGGATCTTCACGGAATTGCCATACTCACGATTAATGTCCAGATTATTGACGCCAAATTCCGAGGCACACTTCGTATCGCCGCCAATGCCCTGCATGCTGGTCACTCCTGAAGTCAGGGACTTTAGCTCAGCCCACCTCACGGCCGCACAAATCATGTCGCCTGAAAAAGCCTTCATATTGAAACTAACGGCATTTTTATACGCGGGATATTTTGTGCGCCATTCAAAGCGATTCTTGAATTGCCCGACGGCGTCACCCCAAAGCGGCAGGACGTGATACTTAATGTGTCCATGCATATCAATCAGACCGGGAAAAATGAGACCATCCGTTTCAAGGACCTTTCCAGAGGGTGCTTGCTCGGAAATGCCCGCAAAGCGGTCTCCTTGGATCGAGATCCATACCTTCTTGTTGGGTTCATCATGGAGGTACCCGGAAATGGCCCAAGTTGATTCCGCCTGGCTGCGAGAAACACTCTGGCTACTATTGGGGGTTCGGCATTGGAGGGACAAGAGACCAAAAGATAGAAGCAGAGCAAGTCGAAGGTTAATCATTGAATGGCACACTCCAAAGGAAGTTCATTCCAGACAAGGTGGAATTTCCGTGGGGATCGCTGTTAAATTGAGTCTCCCCGAAATTATATCTAGGTCGCTTCCTAAGACCAAATCTTTGCTCTGGGTGCTTTTTCAAAAATGTACCGTTTTTACCTATATTTTTGGAACCTTGATCCAAATATTAAAATTTCATTCCTGCCCAAAGCTAATGACCCGTAAGGACTCTGTTTTGCCTTATTCAGAGCCTGACCTAGGGAGATAAGTGTCGCTTTTGGGAACATCAGGTCGTAGACGTGATGTCACATAATTGTACTTAACTGTTCCAAAGGTGTACTAATCATCCTGTGTTCGAAACGGTTTCTTAGAAGTGGGTTGCTGAGTATGGAAAATCTCTTTAGGGGTCGGTTGCTACTGGTTGATGATGATGTAACTGCAGGCAATCATTACGTTGAGGTCCTTTCTCAGGTTGGTTTTCGCGTCGATTTGGTTACCAGCCTTACCGATATGCAGACGCGAATCAAGGCTGTCCTATACGATATGGTCCTGCTGGATCTGAATCTTGGCAAAGACGACCCTTTGGTTGGGCTCGCCATGATTCTCAAGTCAGCACCTTACTCAAAGGTTTACCTTCTGGCTTCGGATAGCACCATTCATGCCGCCGTGGATGCTATGAAACGTGGAGCTACCGGATATTTTGAGAAAACACGAGACTTGGCGTCCCTAGTGTCTGATTTGCTTGCATTACAACAGCGATCATCGGATCAGTCTGTTATTGGGGATGGAGACTGCTGCGCAAGCCTGATTGGAGAAAGTAAAGCCATCTTGGAAGTCAAAGATGCTATCGTTCGTTTGAAGGACGTCGACTCCATGGTCCTGCTGCTCGGTGAATCGGGCACCGGAAAAGAAGTTATCGCCCGGGCCATACATGCCAGCTCAAACCGAGCCAAGCATAGATTTGATGCCGTCAACTGCGGCGCCATCCCTGAGGCCCTCTTGGAATCGGAACTTTTTGGGCACAAACGTGGGGCCTTTACTGACGCCAAAGCCGATCGTAAAGGTATCTTTGAGCTTTGCAGCAATGGCACTTTATTATTAGACGAAATTGGCGATATGCCCCTATCCTTGCAAATGAAACTATTACGCGTTTTGCAAGAATGGGAAGTTACCCCCGTAGGATGTTCGACGGCCATCAAGGTAAATACCAGAGTCATTGCCGCAACCCACCATGATCTTAAAGCAGAAGCGCGGAGCAAACAATTCCGCGAAGATCTCTATTATCGACTATCCATCGTTGTTCTACATGCCCCCCCATTGCGAGAACGCAAGGAAGATATTCCGTTGCTCTCAGAGCATTTTTTGCAGCTCCTGCAAAAGCGGTTTAGCCGGGGGGTGCAACCCTTAAGTCATTCGGTCCTAAGTCGCATGATGGCTTATGACTGGCCTGGAAACGTGCGCGAGCTTCAGAACGCCTTGGAGCGAGCCGTGGTCATGTCGCTGAATGGACAGATTCATATCAAAGATGTTTTTGCCCATTTGGACTTTGGGACCAAACCCACCACCGAAGCACCAATGGTCATTGAAGCAGATAACTCGGACCTCTATAGCCTTCCCTTAACAGAGGCAAAGCAAGAATTTGAGCGAAACTACCTAAAGTATCATCTCAAAATGAGCCGAGGCCAGGTCGTTGATGTAGCTGAAAAGTCAGGGCGCTATCGCGCTGATGTTTACAGACTGCTTTCCAGATATGGAATCGACCAAGCGCAGTTTCGCGCTTAAACTGCCGCTTACCAGCATTCTTATGCATCTCAATCAATGAGTGAGAAAAGACAACACCCAAAAGGCGCGTTTCTTAAAATTGAGAGGGGGGAACCAGAACCGTCCCCCCTCTCAATTTTCATTCATCAAGAATCCTTAGAAAGGAGCCTTGCCCTTTCCGGCGTTAAACAGAAAGGAAATCACCAGCGCGACGAGAAATACGATAAAGAGAATTTTTGCAATGCCGGCAGAGGCTCCAGCAATTCCCGTAAAACCCAAAACACCGGCAATTAGCGCTAGTACCAGAAAAACGAGCGAGTAATAAAGCATGACAGACTCCCTATGGCATCAATTCATTGTTTAGAGCAAATAGCCTAGACCAGCTGTAAAAGCCAACTGACTGAGTGATACGCCTGGATCCATGATACTGCGGTAACGAACCTCACCGACCACATCCATTGCGGGTTGAACTCGATACATGGCTCCTCCACCGATATCTAAGCCGAATTTCCCTGAAATGTCTTTGTATTCTGAGTCCAACTGGTCTATTTGACTTTGATCGGCCCTGCTAGATTCTTTCACTGCAAATCGGTGCAGGGCAGCTCCTGCAACCACAAAAGGTCTAAATTCAGAAGCTACTGTTGTAAAGATATATTTACCGTTGACCGAACCTATAAAGTCACTCACTTCCACTGAGGTCTCAGCGAGGGTACCAGTAGACTTATTCCAATAGTCAAATCCAGCACCGAACAAAAGGTTCTTGGACAATGCAATATCCGCGTAGGCACCGTAGGTCATGACGGGATCACCCAATTGCTCCACATCAGACATGCCGATTTTTACGCCTGCTTGAACGGTATCCATTAAAATCGCCGCCGATGATTTCGTGCTTTCCACATCTGACTTTCGACTTCCTTGAGCCAGGGATATTTGGCAAAGGCTCATTGCCACAAACAAAGTTAAATAGGTCTTCATAAAAAAACTCCTTTAAAGTTATAGAATCCAAAACGCATGTCCGCTTTTTCTCTGGCTGTCTCGTCATGTGCACGAGACTCTTTTCCTTGCCAGAGCAGGAATCTCCCAGAGGTCAACCCCCTGAAGGAGATAGAAATCAAAACACCATGCTCGAACGATTAGGAGCGACAAGGATATCCACGCGACGATTCTGCGCTCTGCCGACTGCCGTCTTGTTAGAAGCGATGGGCTTAGTGTCGCCAAAACCTTCTGAGGTGACATTCGCAGCCGGGATCTTTCCACTTGCTACAAAGTAGGCACGCACGGCAGTTGCTCGTTCTATAGATAGCTTCTGGTTGGTTTTCTTAGATCCTGTCGCGTCTGTATGTCCATTAATGGTTACCGCTCCACTACCCAAGTCAATCAAGGCTTGCTGAACTTTACCAAGTAATGGAAAGTTAGCTTCGCTCAACATCGCATGACCTACTGGAAAAGCCAGACTCTTCAAACGAATCAGGACTTGGTCGCCATCTCTATAGACTTCGGCTTCTTCAGGAGAAAAGCGAGCCTGGATGCTTTTCACTCGTGCATTAAAATCCTGGTCTGCTTTCATAGTCTCTGTTTGAGAAGCAAGATCTGCCTTCTCACCCTTTAACTTCGCAACGGTACCAGTTGCAGCCGCGAGCGCAGCCGCTTTGGCGGCTACTGCCTTCTGTTCAGCTTCCATTTCCAGGATGATCGTTTCAGAATCTTTGTTACCTGCGACTTTGGTGTCTCGGGTAATCTTAAGCAATCGCTCTGCATTTGCTGTTGCAACTATGGAACGCGCTTCGATCCCAGCAACATCATGCCGATTGCCATCAATATAGGCCTCCGCGTCCTTTACAGAAGTCTGAGCAGCCACTAAGGTTCGCTTAGCATCCTCATCCGCTCCCTCTTTTATCGCACTCGCAACCGTTCTTTTCGCATGACCGATGTTCTTGTCCTTGATAGCAGCAAGCTCCAAAGCCAAGTAGGTTTTTTGCAGTTCGGCGCTACCAGACTCAGCGGACTTTATGTTTCCATTTTCAATGTCTTCCGTCAAACCCTTCATATCGCTATCTACTGCTGCGAACTCTTCTTTCGCAAAAGAATCAGCGCCAGCTTTCAACGCATCTACTCGAGCCTTCACGGGAGCTGCTAGCGTCACCCCGGCAACCTTGGCAACATCATTTGCCTTGGTGAGATTCGCCCGAGCTTCGGAGACACTTTCGAGTACATCTTCATTGTCATCACCGTCACTACGATCCTTTTTTGCTTCCTCGAGCTTTTCGACTGCGACGCGATAATAGGTTGGGGACAACATGTTTACTTGATTTGCTTTGGCGCTAGCTAAATCGCCCTCTAGCTTTTTGATCTCAACCGTCGGGTCTGCACTTTCAGCGAATTCTTCGCTAGGAAGATGGCTACAGCCTAATATCCATAAGCTCGCTGCTGCTAATAGATGCAGTCCTCGCTTCCTTGTCTGATGATTCTTCACATTCATTTTCATTGGTCTCTCCTACCTGTTTTTGGACGATGTCGCACGGCAGAGGAACTGCACTAACCATGCCATTGGCAGGATCAGAAATTCGAGGGCTGGAGAGAATGAGTCGATAGAGAAGAAAGAAGAGATAATCTCTTCCTTTTCTACAGAGACATAGGAGACACCGCATGGGCAACCCGGGAGCCAAATATGTCTGATGTGTTCGAGGAAAGGTAAAAATGTGCAGGTGAGGGAACAAATCGTTCACAAAAGTGCTAGCTCGCTGTCTCCACTACGTACCTCGCGTCTCTTTTTAGCGACTACAATGCCTATCGTAAATCACGCTTTTAATGCCACAAAGGCGTATTTTGATGTGGAATGAGACTTGCAACAAGGTAGCGCGGGTATGTACCGGCTGACGAGCCAATCAGGGGGGACCCTAACAAGATCTTTAGAATGCAAGCCAATGCAAAATTCTTTCATGTTCACCATCAACTCTTTCAGGAGGTAAAAATATGAATAGGAATACTGTTGAAGGAAAGTGGAAAGTATTTAAGGGCACCATTCGAGAGAAATGGGGGAAATGGGCGGATGATGATTTGGAGAAAATAGCTGGAAAAAGAGACCGACTCCTTGGGAATATTCAGCAGGTCTATGGTTATGGAAGACATAATGCTGATGAGGAAGCCTATCAGTGGATTGGCAAAATCAATAAGGCCGTTTCAAGCGAAAAAGCGAGCACCCTATAAGGGTGGCCTACCAGGTCTCCTCCAAAAATAATTTGGGGGGGCCATTTTTGGTTTCAAAGATGTACTAAAAATGGTTCCACCACATGCTATGTCGTCGTCAAAAAAGGGCCCTGAGCTCGGAAAAAGGAGATTTCCATTGAAAGATAAATACGTCATCCTAAAGTTATTTTTGGCTATGTCTCTAGCATGTAGTGAATCTGACAATCTAAAACAAAAAATATTACCAGAGGTCCATGACGCTTCGTATCTTACAGAGCTAACGGACCAACCAGAAATGATCATCTTTGGAGATTCTTTGTCAACAGGTGCTGTCACTCATCCGGAAATTATCATGGACCCAGGTCTCATAGTGAGCCAAGCTTCGAAAGCAGAATTTTACGATCCCGACTTAAGTCTTGTGGGAGATGGTTTGACCATTAACAGTGATAGCCCACTCAGACTATACCTAGACGACGCACAAAATTCCGACTGGTTTCGTAGAAGCTTTGACAATGCTGACCGGAGCGTGTTGAAGGTCGTGGAAACGCCAGTTTACAGCTGGGGTTCTCACTTAGGCAGTTATCTGGGGGTAGCCCGAAAAAATATTGTTCTAGCGGCACAAAATGGAGCGAAAGCCGGAGGACTATCTGAGGAAGTACAGGCTTTTATTGCTGCAAGTGCCAAGCAAGTCGACGTTACTCTTCCCAACCGCGTTTTCTTCTTCTTTAGCGGCAACGACCTTTGCCAAGAGTTGGATGGAGAAGGTCCACCCACATCATCTGCAATTTATGGCGCGAATCTGCTCCAAGGTATTGAAGAATTAATCGCAGCTTTTCCTGCGGGCCCGAATGGTTCCCAATTTTATTTCCTGGAGCATTTGGATATAGAAGGGATGTTATACT
>JBIKVD010000420.1:0-3513 GCA_044357055.1 Oligoflexales bacterium
TACTGATGACACCAATCCCCTTTGTCACCCTGAGCCAAAGGACAGGCACCTTCTTGAGGACAAGGAGCCAGAGGGCTGAAAGAGTCCAAAAGAGAATGGCGCAGCCATCCAAGTTTTTCACTACTTGCTTTGGTGCCGGGCTCCACAAAGAAAAAAGCTAGGCTCTTCTCGAGGCTCTGGCTTAAACGCGGCAGCTCACTGATCGCCAACTCATTTACAAAATGACTGGCAATGACCAAAGTATCTCCGGCGGGCAATGGCTCGTCCCAGCGCTTTTTTCCCTGGATTTTGACCACTCCCATTCCCTTTAACTTTTGAGTGGCGTAGCGCAGCGCTATTTCCGAGCGGTCGATAAGTAGTAGGGATTTGTCGCGCACGCTAGCATCAAAACCTAAGAGCGCCTCGATAGCTACGCCGCTGCCGCAACCCAAATCGACGATATTTTGCGTGCGACTGAGGATGGCAGACAAAGGGACCGCAGCTTCGTTCAAGATGCCTTGCCATTTCCATAAAATGCGGCGCGCAAAGGTTCGATCATAAAGATCCAGAATTTGCTGGGACTGCCAATAATCGAGGCTCTGATCGGGAGGCGTTAAAAACCTCTGGCGGAGCTCTTGCATTTGCGACCATTCGGCGCTTGTCAGGGGTTTGTCAATCATATCCGTCAGTTTGTTTAAGATGCCGTCGCCAAAATCTGGAAGCTCACAATGACTCTCGATCGAGGATGAGACTTAGTGATAACGTCCCTGCTGGGGAAGGGCAAGAGAATTTGGCATGCAGGCTTTGACTTCCTGCCCCTGCTCTTTTAGCCTTTTCATCCTTCACAAAAACCGTGGAAACCGAACTCATGCCAGAAATTTCTCAAGAGACCTATGCGAAGCGAGCCGAAGCCTATTGGACAGAGGCTCGGCGCCAGCACGTCATGGGGGCAAAGAATCTGCTGCTGGAACTCCCGCGAGATGCTTGGTTTCTCAAAACCATTGGGCTATTAGACGACCAAGGGAAAATGGAACGCGCTCATATTAAGAAATTCCATCAAATCAATCATCTGCTGCGGCTGATTCAGCCAGAATTAGACGCCCTGGCAAAACAGTTTAGCCCGCTGCGTATTCTCGATGTAGGATGCGGTAATTCTTATTTAAGTTTTCTACTAGCCTGGTATGGCAAGACCTTGTTGCGCCACGAGATCCAAGTCGTTGGGATCGATCATAGAGCCGATGTGATTGCCCGCAGCTCTCAGCGAGCCGCGCAACTTGGCTGGCAGGAACAGCTGAGATTTGTGCAGGCGGATTTCAATCATGCTTTTCCCGCTGTGCATTGGCTCGGTCTCGCATTTCCCGAACAAGAGATTTTTAAACAGACAACAGAGACAAACCTGCGTTTTCATTTTGTCGCAGCTTTACATGCTTGTGATACAGCGACCGATCAGGCGATGGCTTTTGGGATTCAAAGCCGAGCGGATCTCCTAGCTGTAGCCCCTTGCTGCCAGGCAGAGTTAGCGCGAAACCTTGGCAAGCAGGACTTCAAGGGTCACCCCCTCGAAACCTTGTTTGCCACGCCGAATTTTTGTCGGGAGTCCGCGGCACTCCTTACAGATAATCTACGTGTTTTGTTAGCCCGTTCTCATGGCTATGAAACCACAGTGACAGAATTTGTGGAATCTGTGCATACTCCCAAAAATCGCTTGATCAAAGGCGTGCGCAGAGCCCGCTTCCATGAAGGGGCCCGCAAGCAATACGAGGCATTGCGTAGTCATCTAAAGGTTGCGGATATCAGTCTTGCGGAGTTTTTGCGGTCCGGCAGTGCAACCGAAAGCTAGCGATGAGTGTGGAGGACTCAAGGGGAAGCGTATGATTGCTTAAGGTGCGGGTTGTTCCACACATAGTAGGAGGAGCTGTGACGCGCAGCTTACCATGTCGGCATTGTGCATCGTGGTTGCAGCCACCGTATCCCCTTGTCCGGTCGAGCCGTTGCCGCTAGCAGAAGTCCAATTAGTGCAAGTCTGAGCGTTATCCAAAAGCCAGTCGGAAGTTGATCCAAATCCAGTCCAATAAGGGGTGTCATCAGGGCCATTCATAGAAACCATTAGGGGAAAAGTAAAGATTCCGTCAACATTCGTAGTGCCAATCGGCGCGCTATCGCTGGCTCTGACATATTGTGTGTCTGCTTGAAGCACCCAATCCATCGGTACCGATCCCGCAGCACAATTTGCCACGGAACATGCAATCCTCACTCCGTCTTCAACTAGAAAAGCCTTCCAGGCGGCACCAGGATTAGGATTTGCTCCGTCTGTCTGGCATTTTTGGTCAGCCCCCGTCACGCCACCAAGGTTGCCATCATAAATGCTGGAAGTGGCAAAAATCCGCAGTGGTGAAACAATAGGCGAACTAATGTCTGGTAATTCTTGCACTTGATCCGATGAAGAGGCAGCCGCGGCGGTTTCTTGCGTCAAAGTCTTATACGCAGTCATCTTCTCCTTATCATCTTTCACAAGGATATTAAAATAGTAAGTAGTGCTAGCGGTCAATTGCGTGACGGCAAGGGTTCCGATATCCTTGGTCCACTCGTTCAGCTCAGTGCCGTTGTCCAGAGTATCTTGAACGCTTGTTAGGTTGTCCTCCGCCGAGCGAAAAACTTTGTAGGATAGATCTGCCTCAGCAGTAGAATCATCGGTAGCTTTGGTCCAAGTCAAACTTAAGGTCGTCGCTGTTACTTCGGAAGCTACGATGGTATCACTTGCGAGCGTTGGAGCTTCCATATCATACACGCTAAACCCTTCGGGGGCTTCGTCGCCGATAAAAGCTGCGGTATAAGTACCCGAGGTGTTAACCATCACACTGGCGAAGTCTTTTCCTTCGGCGGGTTGAGCATATTTGGCTAAATAGGCTACCAAAGCGCCTTCGTTGCTCTTGCTAAGGACGCCGACATTCTTACGTGCTGCATCGGCGGTAAGCTCGAGTCCTTCATTTAAAGCGATGGAAAGGGTGCCAGGTACCTCGAGATCTTTGGCTTTGCCGCTTTCATCTGTAATGGAAACCGCGATACCGCTAGGCGAAGCCTGTGTGATGCCTCCTGAGAAAACGGCGGCTAATTCAGCTGGCTGCTCAGTGACAATAGCAATCGTTAATACGTCACCCTCTGCCAGAGAACCTGGAGGAAAGGTGGCCGAGCTTCCTTTCATCGGGCCTTCGGTGATTTCCAAAAGGACTTCCGTAGAGACATCCGAAACGGTTTTCTTTTCCGTATCTGCTGGAGCCTTGCTGCTGCTATCGCCGCCGCAACTGCATAGAATGAGACTGGTTAAGATCTGTAACTTCGACAACCTTGCCATGGCATAGCCTTTCACTGAGTGTTTGAGGAACTATCGGCAAAAGTGGGCATGCGTCAAGCCAACATCTGAATGTCTCTTTCGAGCCACGAGACCAAATGCCAGGGCTTATTGACTTATTTGGGGGTAATTTCTATCGATTCAAATCGTGGCGAATGGCAGGAGAAGTTTAAAAGTTTTTAATG
>JBIKVD010000109.1:0-10000 GCA_044357055.1 Oligoflexales bacterium
CTCGCGGGTTGAACGAGGTAAGTGGCTGGCAACGCCAAAAGCCATGCTATGGACCAGTCTTGGAGGCAGATCCCTTCAGTCCATGACCGATGATGGCCAGGGTTTAGAATCCTTTGCCATTTCTCCAGACGGTCAATCTGCGGCCTGGGCCACCAAACTTGGTAAAGTCTATGTCTCGCGCAATGGTGAAACCGCTTCCTTTGTCGGACCGGGGCGCGATCCAAGTTGGCACCCGACACAGAATGTCTTGCTTTATGCCGCAGCACGGATGGTAGGTGATAAAGCTACGGACTACGATTTGCGTCTTATCGACAGCAAAGGTGTTGCCAAATGGGTGACACAAACTCAACATTCCGCGGAGCGCTGGCCTCAGTGGATGCCAAAAGCAGATCAAATTCTTTATACCAAAGAGCGAACCACGGATTTGTTTGTTTTGGATTTTCAGCAATGAGGATTTGCCTATTTTTGTTGGCCCTATCGCTCCTAAGTTCTTCGCAACTGCAAGAATCTAATCTCGATAAGGCAAAAAGCTATTTTTTCCCAAAACCCGGCCAATTCCTGGAACTCGATTCCAACCAACTCCTCTATCAACGATCGACCGCACCAGCGAAACTCTGGGGTGAAATAGAAATCCGACCGCCGGCCGACACATGTCTTCGGATTCAGACCGATCCCTCCCTTCGGGATCAAAACATATGTCGACTCACCCGACAGAAATTTTTTGTCAAAAATATTGATGAGAACGGCGAACTTCAGTTTAAGCTGTTTTTAAACGACCATGATGAAGCCGTGCGCATCTCTTGGCCCAGCCATTACCGGCGAGGCGTCATTCGACCTCTGGGAGACGAGTCAGGCCCAGATCGCTCCGTATGGGTCAAAGATTGTCAACTGAGCGTCGAGGCACAGGGACGCAGAATTCATTTGAATCTTCTTGGGGGCAGCATGCTTGAGCTTGTTCTTCCTGTCCAGGGAGCTGAAAAGTCATATGAGAGGGAAGTGGCCAATCTGCTCGAGGCCACCTATCGCGGTCAGGTATTCTCTCAGATTAAAGCTAAACATAAGGGCACTTACGCATGGGATATTAAAGGCAATACGGTCATGCTGCTTCCAGCCGACCGCGTGTTTTATCAAAGGGCGAACACTCCCGGCCAGTATGGGGAATGCAGATACACGGATAGAGGGTATGGACCTAAGCAAAATCACGGATTGATTGAATGTCACCAAGGAGCCACTTTTCATTACCTAAAACTACCGTTAACTTGTCTCACAAGGAATGAGCTATGAAAAATGTTTTACGAGCGTTTGCCTTAGTAGCCCTTATGAGCTCTGGTTTCGCTCAGGCACAAATCGTTCTGATTCCAGCTGCGACATATTTCAGCGAGGAATCAAAACAGGGATCTGCGCAAAACGATTCTAGCGCGCTTTATCTCAACGCTACTTTCGGCTATCATTTGGGCGGCGATACCGCCATCGGTCTCAAGTATCTCTCGCGCCTTAGTCAATTTGAATCGGATTTGTCTGACGATGGAGCGGTCACCCGTGGGGACAACGATCTATCCGCCTTCGGGTTAGGAATCATGTATGACAGCAAGGACGGAATCTACTTGGGCGCTTTTTATCTGCATGAGCCCACCAAGGAATTTGGTGAATCAGCTGATAAGGTGACCTACGAAGACGGCTCTGGCTATGTGATTGAGGCTGGATACAAGATCAAAGCCGGCAGTATGTTTCTTGGCCCTCTTTTGACCTATGCTCAGCTTGAATACAAGCAAAGAGAAACGAGCCAGGGCGTGGAAACCTTGGACGGAACCTGGAGCGACACTCTGATACTGCCCTTTTTCGCTGGCTGGTTCTATTTCTGAGGAAAACAAGGGAAGAGTACCTTGAAAATGGATCCAATTTGCAGTTCTTTATTGGGGCGTATCCACCCAATCCAGGCCGCCATCCCCATCCAAATCAGCTCCAATTGCTGGCTGGCCGTCATCGGGAGTGACTGGAAGCGCCGTGACAAATTCAAAGCGACCATCTCGATCCAGGTCAAAGGCGAAATACGTGAGATCGGTAGCGAGTAAATCGTCGCCATGAAACCGTTTCACATAAAGAGAATGGCGAATTCCCCAATCCGGCCCCAAGTCTAGAGAGTCTCCTTTTTCTAATTTGTAGTGCAGGACTTGTTCTTCGGGTTTTGCCATTTCTTTGTTTGGGCCTTGGCACGCAAAGGCAGTCGCAACCGCTATCCCTAGCAAAACCACCTGCAACCATGGAAGAAATACCGCTTGCCAGCGTTGAATCATAGCTTTACCCTCTAGGCGCAATCGTTCTATAGCGAGGCTCTTCTTTGCTCTGGTAGTCCCCAGCAAAGGAGGCATCGGTCCAATGAAACATTTGATGAGTACTATGACTTTTACAGATACCAAAAAGATCAGAAACTTCTGCATTATTGCCCACATTGACCATGGCAAATCCACGCTAGCGGATCGCCTGATCGAGCAGACGGGCTCTCTGACCCAACGGGAAATGAAAAGTCAGGTACTCGACAGCATGGATCTTGAGCGGGAGCGGGGTATCACGATTAAGGCCCAGACCGCCACTATGACATATAAAGCTCTCAATGGGGAAGAGTACGTCTTCAACCTCATCGATACGCCGGGACATGTGGATTTCTCCTACGAAGTCTCGCGCAGTCTCTCTGCTTGCGAGGGAGCCTTGGTGGTGGTGGATGCTTCCCAGGGTGTAGAAGCTCAGACTATGGCAAACGTGAATTTGGCCATGGAACAAAATCTGACTCTCATCCCCGTCATCAACAAAATCGATTTGCCCAGCGCGGATCCGGAAAGAGTCCGTCAGGACATAGAAGAAGAACTATCTCTAGATGCTTCCGATGCCTTGTTGGTCAGTGCAAAATCAGGCATTGGCATCAGAGAACTTTTGGAAGCCGTTATCGCGCGCATCCCTCCGCCTGAAGACAAAAACGATCAGCCCTTGCAGGCCCTAATCTTTGATAGCTGGTTTGATCCGTATCTCGGAGCCGTTTGTCTTGCTCGCGTCAAGTCAGGCTATATTAAGGCACACGAGCATATGGTGCTCATGTCATCGGGTAAGACTTTCGAAGTCTTAAAGCTCGGCATTTTCACGCCCAAACAAGTGGAACGCCAGCAACTCTCATCAGGTGAAGTCGGATTTTTCGCAGCATCTATTAAATCGGTTGGTGATACCAAGGTTGGCGACACGATCTCCAAAAAAGAGCACCCGGCCAAAGAACCCTTAGTGGGCTTTCGCGTTGCTAAGCAGATGGTTTTCGGTGGCATTTTCCCTATTGATGCCAGCGAATTTGAAAATCTAAGAGATTCCTTGGAAAAATTGCGGATGAATGACGCCTCCCTTGCCATAGAGCCCGAGAGTTCCCAGGCTCTTGGAGTGGGTTTTCGCGTAGGATTTCTTGGGCTTTTGCACATGGATATCATTCAAGAGCGCCTGGAAAGAGAATATAACTTAGATTTGATCTTTACCGCACCGACTGTCGTTTACCGAGTCACCACGACAAGCGGCGATGAGCTCAAAATTGAGAATCCTGCATTATTGCCAGACTCCCAAAAGATTCAGGAGATTTCTGAGCCCTACGTCCGCATGACGATCCACACCCCCGAAGAGTTTATCGGCGGTCTGTTGAAATTGCTTACCGAACGACGTGGGGTGCAATTAGCACTCGAGTATGCAAATACCAAACGGGTGAAACTGATTTACGAACTGCCCATGAATGAAATGATTTATGATTTCCACGACAAACTGAAAAGCATTTCCCGTGGCTATGCTTCCATGGACTACGAAATCACCGACTACCGCCCAGGAGATCTGGTCAAAGTTGATATTCTCGTAAACAGTGAACCTGTCGATGCGTTAGCGTGCATTATCCATCGTAGCAATGCAGCCTTCCGAGGGCGGCAACTCTGCGCCAAACTAAAAGAAATCCTTCCGCGTCAGATGTTTCAAATAGCGATTCAAGCTGCTATTGGAGCAAAAGTTGTGGCAAGAGAGACGATTTCCGCCCTGCGTAAGGACGTAACAGCCAAATGTTATGGCGGTGATATTTCCCGTAAGCGCAAGCTTCTCGAAAAACAAAAAGCAGGAAAGAAGCGGATGAAGACGATTGGCAGCGTCGAGATCCCGCAAAATGCCTTTACGGCCATCTTAAAGATTGACGAATAGGGCGCAGACCTACGCCCTTACCATCATAAAGTAAAAAATTAGTGGGCAACCCTGATCTCGGTAAGACCGTTACCGGTATCCCTTTCGACCATAGGAGCTGCTGACTGTCGGCCTGGGCTGAGTTGGTTGACGGATTGATGCAGCAAATGACCCTCTTTGGCTGGCGTACGAACGGTACGCTTTATCATCGCCGCTTTGGGTGAAGCAGCGTGAGGCTGGCTGGAATTCGCCCTTGCCGATGCAAGTTGCTTTTTCCCCGTTCCCGAATCATCAAAAGATATGGATAGAGATCCTGGTTTGTTCATGGCGCGCTGCACCAAGTGGGGCGCAAGGGGTGCGATAGTGAATTTGATCCGCACTTCATTCTTACTGATTCTAGCACTCGATTTGAGTACCTCGGTCTTTTCAGACCTTAGCCACACAATGGAAGAGACGGCGCCGCGAATCTGATCTTTGGATTGATTCTTGAAAGCAGCCAGAGGTACAGACGCTTCGCAGTTCATGGGCTTGCCTTTGTCGCAAAAACGCAATGTTGCTGGCAACTCAGCGCCAAAGGAAGAACCGGCATTGAGACAGAATAGGAGAAAAGCGACGATCACCACGGCCTGAGCTGCATTTTGATTGTTCAAAGAGCACCCCCAATATTCCCCTACTCCTCGACAGAACGCTGAAAAAATTGAGGCTACTTAGCAAATTTCGCTCAACTTACTAATATTTTATGGCATTTGTCGTCATGCGCCGGCAGGTTTTTGCATAAACCTGAGGCCAGATGGCAAAGACATCTCAAGGTCTTGGCTAGCGAAACGTCTTGGCTAGCGAAACACTGGCAACTTAGCCTACCTCTTTGCGACTTTCTCCTCCTTGAATAGAAATCGAGCCACAAAATAGACCAATAAGGCCACTATGAAAAAATCGATACCGGCCCCAAGGACCTTTCCATACATAATGCCATGAAAATTCAGTTCCTGAATGCTTCCGACATTGGCGGCATTTAAAGCCGGCTGCAAAATCAGGGGTGTAATAAGATCATTGACGAGACTTGTGACAAAAACATTCACTTTGCCGCCGATGATCACCGCAATAGCCAAACCGATAATCCCGTACTGTCTGAGAAACTCTATAAATCCACTTATCATGCAGAACCCCCAAATTACATAGTTGCTTAGCACTCACAGAAGCAAAAAACCCAACCATAAACACAGCGACTCCCAGGCATAAGTCTATTTGATAAGACTTATTCCCCTTAATCGCCCAAAATGACATTTAGTCCGCACAACTTAATGGAAATGGAAAGGAATGGGAATGAGCAAAGAAACAAGAAGAGAATTTTTACAAAACTCCACAATCATTGGCGGTCTCGGTTTGGCAAACCTGGCCCAAGCGCAAGCCACTTGCAAGGCATGGCTAACGCCGGCACAAGCTACCGGC
This sequence comes from Oligoflexales bacterium, assembly GCA_044357055.1. GTDB lineage: Bacteria > Bdellovibrionota_B > Oligoflexia > Oligoflexales > JBIKVD01 > JBIKVD01. The sequence goes on from JBIKVD010000109.1 coordinate 5,635, forward strand.
CCATTTTACCCAGAAATCCCCCCTGGGCAGTGGGAACCAGACCAGGATCTAGTCATGGTCAACAGCTCATCGACACCCGCCACAGGGCAGCAGATTGGGTTGATCGTCACGGTTCAGGATCAAGCATGCCAAAGGATTCCCCAGGCTGAACTCCAGATCTGGCAAGCGGATCACCAAGGTGTCTACAATCACAGCATGGATCCTAGACAACAAGACCTGACTCCTGATGCTCAATTCCAATTTTGGGCGAGAGGCTTCACAAATAAAGACGGCAACATCAGCTTCAGAACCATTAAGCCTGGTGCCTACCCTGCTGGTGGACAGTGGATTCGACCTGCTCACATCCACATTCGCGTAGTAGCAGATGGCTTCCTTCCGCTCATCAGCCAAATCTACTTTGCGCCCGATAAAAATGACACTTACGATTTAAACGTACTTAAAGTGATGCCTGGTCTGGTGGACTACTACCAAACTCAGGGTGGAGAAGCCGTGACATCGGTGCTGCACCAACTTGATGGAATTCTCCGCCAAGTCCCAGCTGGGGAGCGAGAATCGGTGATCATGAAAGGTCGCTGGACCGTTGCAGCATATGAATACGATCCACCTCAAACCCTTTTCACCTACGGCTTAAATATCAGGCTCAAAAAAGCCTGATACAAATCGGCAAAGACTGCTAAATCCAAACTATGAGCATTGCCACAGCCCACGATCGTTCGCCTCTCACACCAAAATGAGAAAAAAAAACCCGGACTTTCGTCCGGGTCGTATTTTTAGGCTGCGTCGTGCTACTCTCCCACAGTTAAAACTGCAGTACCATCGCCGCTGGTGAGCTTAACTTCCGTGTTCGGAATGGGAACGGGTGTTTCCCCACCGCAAAAGACACAGCCAAAGTCGGTATATTTGGCCAATGAAACTTCATACTCATATCAACATGCAAGCAATCGCACAATCAAAATCGCGTCACGATCTCTAACACCGGCTTTGTCTCTGATAGATAAATCTACCAGCTTTGACTCTCCCAAGTGAAGAATGAGAGCGATGAATTAAAATAAGCCTCACGGCCAATTAGTACTGGTCAGCTCCATGCATTACTGCACTTCCACCCCCAGCCTATCAACGTCCTAGTCTTGAACGGGCCTACAGGACTTGCGTCAGGGAAATCTTATCTTGAGGTCGGCTTCCCACTTAGATGCTTTCAGCGGTTATCCGATCCGTACGTAGCTACCCAGCGATGCCCCTGGCGGAACAACTGGTACACCATAGGTACGTCCAACCCGGTCCTCTCGTACTAAGGTCAGATCCTCTCAAATTTCCTACGCCCACAGCAGATAGGGACCGAACTGTCTCACGACGTTCTGAACCCAGCTCGCGTACCACTTTAATTGGCGAACAGCCAAACCCTTGGGACCTGCTTCAGCCCCAGGATGTGATGAGCCGACATCGAGGTGCCAAACATCATCGTCGATGTGAACTCTTGGATGATATCAGCCTGTTATCCCCGGAGTACCTTTTATCCGTTGAGCGATGGCCCTTCCATGCGGAGCCACCGGGTCACTAAGACCTACTTTCGTATCTGTTCGACCTGTCAGTCTCACAGTTAAGCCCCCTTATGCCTTTGCACTCTTCGACCGATTTCCATCCGGCCTGAGGGGACCTTTGCACGCCTCCGTTACTCTTTAGGAGGCGACCGCCCCAGTCAAACTACCCACCAGACATTGTCCCTGACCCGGATTACGGGTCGAGGTTAGACAGTCAAGTGCATCAGGGTGGTATTTCACCATTGACTCCACGATATCTAGCGATACCGCTTCAAAGTCTCCCACCTATCCTACACAGATGAACTCGAATGCCAATGTCAAGCTATAGTAAAGGTTCACGGGGTCTTTCCGTCTTGCTGCGGGTACAGGGCATCTTCACCCTGTTTTCAAATTCGCTGAGCTTCTGGTCGAGACAGCGGGGAAGTCGTTACGCCATTCGTGCAGGTCGGAACTTACCCGACAAGGAATTTCGCTACCTTAGGACCGTTATAGTTACGGCCGCCGTTCACTGGGGCTTCAATTCGGAGCTTCACCCGAAAGCTGACTCCTCCTTTTAACCTTCCAGCACTGGGCAGGCGTCACACCATATACTTCCACTTACGTGTTTGCATAGTGCTGTGTTTTTGGTAAACAGTCGCTACCCCCATTTCTCTGCAACCAGACTATGCTTCGAGCGCGAAGCTCTACACACTGCTGGCACACCTTATCCCGAAGTTACGGTGTTAATTTGCCGAGTTCCTTGACCAGATTTCACTCAAACACCTTAGAATTCTCATCCTGCCCACCTGAGTTGGTTTGTAGTACGGTCTAACAACTTCAAAGTTTAGCAGCTTTTCTTGTAAGCATGGGATCACCATCTTTAGGACCGAAGTCCACCGCGTCACGTCTCGAAATTATTCCTCCGGATTTGCCAAAAGGAACTCCCTACACGCTTGCACCAGAATCCAATAACTGGCATGGCTACCCTTCTCCACCCCTGCATCACTCCATTGTCAGGTACAGGAATATTAACCTGTTGTCCATCGACTACGCCTTTCGGCCTCGCCTTAGGTGCCGACTAACCCCGGGCGGATTACCCTTTCCCGGGAAACCTTGGGCTTCCGGCGAACTTAGTTTCTCACTAGTTTGATCGCTACTTATGCTAGCATATGCTCTTGTAGTTCCTCCAACAAGTCTCACGACTCATCTTCGCAGGTTGCTACAATGCTCCCCTACCGCGCTTACGCGCCCATAGCTTCGGTGTTACACTTGAGCCCCGTTGAATCTTCCGCGCAGAAGCACTCGACCAGTGAGCTGTTACGCTTTCTTTAAATGATGGCTGCTTCTAAGCCAACATCTTGGCTGTCTCTGCACTTCCACAACGTTTTCCACTTAGTGTAATCTTTGGGACCTTAGCTGATGATCTGGGCTCTTTCCCTCTCGGCTACGAAACTTATCTCTCGCAGCCTGACTGCCATGCTTCACCGTACGGGTATTCGGAGTTTGAGTAGGTTTGGTAATCCGGTGGGACCCCTAGCCCAATCAGTGCTCTACCCCCCGTAGGAAACACATAACGCTATACCTAAATATATTTCGGGGAGAACCAGCTATCACCCAGTTTGATTAGCCTTTCACTCCTATTCACAGGTCATCCGAAGAATTTTCAACTTCAACCGGTTCGGTCCTCCACTGGGAATTACCCCAGCTTCAACCTGCCCATGAATAGATCACTGGGTTTCGGGTCTAATGCAACAGACTAAACGCCCGATTAAGGCTCGCTTTCACTACGGCTCCGATGCTAAACATCTTAACCTTGCCTGCCACATTAACTCGCTAGCTCATTATGCAAAAGGCACGCCGTCACTTACGCTCCGACTGCTTGTAAGCACATGGTTTCAGGATCTATTTCACTCCCCTCATCGGGGTTCTTTTCACTTTTCCCTCACGGTACTAGTTCACTATCGGTCACTAAGTAGTATTTAGCCTTGGAGAATGGTCTCCCCAGATTCAGACAGGATAACACGTGCCCCGTCCTACTCGGGTACAGCTCTGGCTTCTCTCACTTTCGCATACGGGACTATCACCCACTACGGTCAAACTTTCCAGATTGTTTTGCTAGTGATCAAGATCCGTTATGAACTGCCCCACAACCCCTGCAGGAAATCCCGCAGGTTTGGGCTCTTCCAGTTTCGCTCGCCGCTACTTCCGGAATCTCTATTGATTTCTTTTCCAGCAGGTACTTAGATGTTTCAGTTCCCTGCGTTTGCTTCATCAAGCTATGTATTCACTTGAAGATACCGCTTACGCGGTGGGTTTCCCCATTCGGAAACCTCCGGCTCAAAGCTTACTAGGCAGCTCCCCGAAGATTATCGTAGCCTGTCACGTCCTTCATCGCCTCTTAGTGCCTAAGCATCCACCATGTGCCCTTAGTAGCTTACTTTCTTAAATTCGCCGCCCCACTCTTCACTTGGCAAAATCAAATTCCAAGCGATGTTTGAGATCATGCATTGCGATTAAGTATTTCTACTTTTGCTTGCATTATTAATATGAATATTCAGTTGTCAAAGAGCCTGAGAAAGCGAAGCTCTCTCAAAACTGAATAGCTGTCCGAATGATGGTCCGATTAAAGATCGAATTAACCTGGATTAGAGAGTCTGTTGCCAGATCCTCATAATTCCTTAGAAAGGAGGTGATCCAGCCGCAGGTTCCCCTACGGCTACCTTGTTACGACTTCACCCCAATCACGGTCAAAACCTTGGTAGGCTGCCTCTTGCGTTAGCTTGCCTGCTTCTGGTGCTGACCACTTTCGTGGTGTGACGGGCGGTGTGTACAAGGCCCGGGAACGTATT
>JBIKVD010000004.1:0-32381 GCA_044357055.1 Oligoflexales bacterium
AAGCCAACATCTGAATGTCTCTTTCGAGCCACGAGACCAAATGCCAGGGCTTATTGACTTATTTGGGGGTAATTTCTATCGATTCAAATCGTGGCGAATGGCAGGAGAAGTTTAAAAGTTTTTAATGACAATTCAAGCGTGGCCCCGCAAGCCCAGCTCGCAGAGCGCAATCGCCATAGAGCTCATAACTTAGACCCGAGGCACAAACTTCTTTCATCGCTAACTCACAAACATAGGCGCATAGCATAGGGGAGTTTGCCTTTTGTAAGCTCTTCTTGATAGGCGTTGGACCAAACCCTGAGAATGAGGCCGCGATGCAGGCATTCTTCGAGGGCTGTGCCTTGACGATGGATATCGGTGAAGTGACAGTTCCACCGATCACTCGGCTCGCTGCCACGTAACCGGAAGCATATTGCGCTTGTTGCGGATCGGCAAAAATCTCTGCACCCCCAGCAACATAGCCTGGCTCAAGGACTTGATAGAGGACATATCCCGCGGCAAGAGGAATGGTTACGGCGATCACAATGGGCGAAGCTGCGATCAAGGCCGCCGTGGCGGCAGAAGTACCCAGGCCGACAAGCAGGAATTGTCCAGGTTGAACGAGGGTGGCGGCATTGTGTGGCACCGAAGCGGGCTCTTTTGGTGAGCCATTTTTTAATGATCCACACTGGACAAGAACAGCAGTCATGAGAATAGACAAAAATCGAGTGCGAAACATAAATCCCCCTACCTTGGGCGCTTTCAGAAGGTGCAGGTCTGCGAATATTGAAAGCTTAAATCCGTGCCATCGCGCCACCTGAGGGGGGATCAAGCAGCACAAGAAAAATTTCGAGGACTATATTCTTGTCGTTCGCCAGGAGTCAATCTTTGTTGCGAGCTTAGATCAAAATTTAATATTACAGACATTCGAGGTTTGTTTGCCCAGCCTGATGTTACGGGTCTGTCGAATCTGCACAAATCCCGTATTCATTGCTTCGAAAGCGCTTGAATTCACAGAATTCCACATCCACTCCATCTAATTTTGTTCCTGGTTTTGCCGAGAGTTTCATAGTGCTCTCGGTTTCACCTTTCAGGTAATCGATAGTGAAGGCGTGATCGGAATTTGGGAGTTTGGTAAATCGGCCCTTCCTGTGATCTAAAGGATCACTAAAACCTTCATCATTTTTCGGGTAAGGACCGAATTTATGCTGCCACTGCAAGCCTGCGAGCGTGTTGTTAAAAGCCTTACGCCACTCCGCACTGCATGGCCCTGCACCGTCATGCAGCCAGGGAATCGGCGGCGAATCTTGACACCAAATCCCTTTTTGCGGATTTCGCAGGCAACAATTGTCATGAACGATGCTGCCTACCGATACCCAAGCAATATAGTAGTCCCCCTCTTGAAGCACGTCAGCTCTAGGTGCTCCTGCACATTTGCTACCCACCGCGCCGAAGCAGCGCTCCGGGGCGTAGGAAGCCACCTGACCAGGGTCGAATTGCTCCACGTGGGTAGTGGTTTCCTTTTTATGAGCGTTCTTACAGCTTGCGGCCGCAATAAGAACCCACAGGGTCGGCCAAAGAAAGTGCCGAGCTAATCTGCGCTTGTAAACATTTATGGACACTGAGTATCCCCTCCGCTTGAAGGATCTTTCGAAAGTCCCGCGGACCAGTTGTTGATGACAGTTTTTTCATCCGTTGCGAAAGGGACTCCTGGCGGCATGCTGTTTGCTTTGATCGCCGCCGCCACCTGTGCATGCTGGGCTTCGACCTTTGCTTGGGTGTTGAGAAGTGGTGCCTGATTGATGGTCGTGTCGTGGCATGGCAAACAGCGCGCTGTAATAAGCGGAGCCATTTCTCCGTAGGTCAATGCCTTGGTCGTGTTCCAAACAGGACTTGTGCCTTCTAAAAGACCATCTTGTATCCAGGTACGGATTTGATCTACCTCACTTGAAGTGAAGGACATTCTTTCTTGGGGAGGCGGCATATCTCCACTCTCGATCTCTTGAATGATCTTATTGGACTGAGAACGTATGAGATCTAGATCCGTTAAATACGGAAGGGTGCGGCGGCTGCCTGATGCGGTGGCACTATGGCACCAGGTACAACGGCTAACAAACAAGTCTCTGATCTGTCCTGATCCCAGATAAGTGTGACCAGGTTCTTCCACGAGCTTTAGGGTTGTGGTGCAGTCAGTTTCTTCGTCAGTAGGAGTGGTCGTCGATGATCCTCCTTTTGCTGGTGTTGGTTCGCGATCTTGACTAGGCGTGCCGCAGGCAAGTCCTGTCAAGATGGTGATACTGAAAAGCATCCATAAATAGATTGGTTTTTGTGCCATATCATGCCTGCGCTCTGCCAGAGCTTTTTGCCCAAGCTACATCCTCTGATCGGCATTTTTATGGCAAAGCTTTACCCAGTGGATATTAAAGGGGATTTGCCCCGCTAAAAGCGTCCGCCGACTCTGGCGGAAAGTGCTGCTGGAAGCCAAATTCAACCAGAATGACAATGGATTGCTCAGAATGATGGCAGATAGTATGTTGGCGCTTTCTATCATTTAGAGGCTCTTATGAAAAAAAATTGGCTCGTTCTTTCAGCTCTCAGTTTTTCACTTTTGCAATGCGGGTCTGGGGGCGGTTCTAAAGACGCAGCTCCTGCGCCACAGGAAGAACCGGGGGTAAAGGAAACGGGAGCCAAAGAGACTGGCACAGGTTCACAGCAATTTCAGCTGTCGCGTCAGGACGGTTGCGGTTGGTCTTTTGAAATAGAGCCCGATGCAACGATGAAAACGTCCCTCTTGCAGAATCTTTCCGGGTATTGGATTGCTGATTATTTTGGTTATGACCCTAAGTCTAAAAGCGTCCCTTATTCTACTGGTTTTTGGACTGATCCGGATACGAAGCTCGAGTATGTGAACGGCACGGGCTATCAATTCCATGAAGAAGGTAAAAGAAGGGGAGCCCGTTTCCTCTTCGACAGATCTGCAACAAGTGGTGGCTATCCTTTAAAGGGGACAGAGGGGGAAACGGAGTTCGAGAATTTTGTCGTCGGGAAACTGATCGGAGATACGGGCTATCGGCCTATGGAGATCCTGGGATCAAAGGAAGACTATTGTCCGACGATCCTCTTTAAGATGATTGATGAACAAACTCTTGAAATTCGCGGATATAAGCACCGTGACAGCAGCGAGAAAAATGAGCCTGATATTTCCGATTATCTGGACGAGAGCGACGGAGGAGTGGGGTCCCACAGGTACATCAGGGTAGAGCTATAGGCCAAGGGGGCTCGCGCTTGGGTAAGCGCTCGGACTCTATTGTAGGCAAAGATCAAACTGATGCCAAAATTTTAAGAGCTGACTGGGCAGCATAAAAGCCGCTCATACCATGGACTCCGCCCCCTGGAGGCGTGGAGGAAGAGCATAGAAAGACTGCCGGCAGAGGCGTCGCATATGGGTCTAACTGGGCGATGGGACGTGTCCACATTTGCCAAAGATCTTGCATCCCGCCATTGATATCACCACCAATGTAATTGGCATTGTATTTTTCCATGGCAGTGGGGCCGATCTCGTGGGCCGCAAGAACGATATCTTTGAAGCCGGGAGCGAAGCGCTCGATTTGCTGGTCGATCAAAGCACGGGCGTCACCGGGGAATCCATGGGGCACATGGCAGTAGGCCCATGCCGTGTGACAACCGCTAGGGGCGCGGGTTGAGTCAAACAAGGAGTGTTGTGCTAAAAGCACGAAGGGAGTGGGGCTTAACGTACCTGCCCCCATGTTTCGTTCGCTCTGCGCGATTTCCGCAAAATTTGCGCCCAGGTGCAAACAGGCCGCCTTTGCGCAAGCAGGATCGCTCCAGGGAATGGGTGCACTCAAAGCATAATCGACTTTAAACACCCCTGGTCCGTAGCGATAGCCAGACCATCGACGTTTGGCTAGCTCTCGCACCCGATCTCCTGCCATCCCGAGAAATTGGCGAGGGGTGATATCTAATAGGGTGACCCGTGAGGTTGGCAATTCGTCCAAGTGAGTGATGGGCCAACCCACTTGAATGAGCCCACCCAAACTCCCAAATTCTTTCTCCAGAGCGTTCACCAGGCTTTGAGCCCCTCCTTTTGGGAAGGGCCAAGCGGTGCTGTGGGCAAGGATTCCCAGCATCATGCCGATGCCCGAAGTTAACCAGCGATTGAGAGGCATAATGGAGTGTGCAGCCAGACCAGCAAACAAGGTGCGGGCACGGTCTTCGCGGAAAGCGATTTGACAAAGCCACTCAGCTGGCCAAAGGCTTCTCATGGCCAAGCTCAGCATTTGTCCGGGTTCAGCGGGCATCTTCAAGGGGCCCAAAACATCGCTCATAAGTTGAGGCCATCGATTTGCAAATGGCGAAAAGAGCCTCTCCCATGCCGGAAAATCTCGCCCTAATGACGTCTGCATGTCCGACAGATTCTGATGCAAAAGAATCGCGCTCTCTTTTAGGCGCGGATGAGCTAGAGGCAGCGGCGAATAGATCCACTCAAGGCCATGCTTTGCCAAATCAAGGTTGCGGAAAAATGGTGAGGCTACAGCCAAAGGGTGAATGGCCGAGCAGACGTCATGCTTAAAACCTGGAAGGGTTAACTCTTGGGTGCGGGCACCACCTCCGATCTGGTCCTTGGCTTCGATGATCAGAGTCCGGTATCCGGCCTGAGCCAAGGTGATTCCGGCGGCAAGTCCATTAGGTCCAGAACCGACGATAACAGCGTCATAGGCAGGTTCGGTCTGCTTCCTGCTTTTTTGATAGACCATCAAGGATTCCATCCGGGCTCATGGGTCGAGCGTCCTATGTCAGGTGTTGTGAAAATCGACATGTAAGACATTACCTTTTCGAGCCAAAATTGCTTGTTGGCTGAGTAGTTGGCGTTCGGAATGAGACATCAAGTTCATGAGATCGTCTTCCACAGAGTCATACACGTCTGTTAAAATACGGATCACTTGATCCAGTTTGTGATCAATGCAGTTTTCACCGAGTAGCTCGAGGCAATCTTGAGGATCCAATTGCACCCACTTTAGTGTCAGGGCGAGAAAATCATAAAATTGTTTTATTAGAGCATTATTCTTGATCTTCTTGGTGGACCTTAATTCCGCGAGGCCCATATCGGCGAACTGGTTGAGGATATCTCGCAAAATGCATAGATCTTGATGCACATTGGCGGCATTCTCAATGTATTCAGGTTGCTCAGCCACATGGCCTGTTAGAAAGGGTACCGACTGAGCTAAGTTCAATAGGCGAACCTTCTTGTCAAAGGCAATTTTGATGTCATAGCGCCCGTCGGCGTGTTTTTTTAAGATCTGCATGGGACCCGTGCAAAAAAAGTTCTGCGGTGCTGCCGGATGTCGGACGAGAGAAGGTCTTTGCATTCTTTTGTAGGTGAGGGGATTAAAAGAACAGACCCCCCATTCTACAGGCTCGGAAAGCGGGTTGGCGCACACTTCTTTGATGGAGGCTTCCACCATCGCGCGATAACGAGGTTCAAAGACATGAAACTCACTCACCATGCCGGGCATGGCCATAAATCCAGGTACGGGAAAGAGGGCGATCAGTTTGGGTTTTGGCATTCCCGGCTGATAGGTATCGATAGTATATGGCATGAGCAAATTCCTATTTCCTGAGTGGCAAGCAACGAGAGCTCATCAGAAATTTAGCAGGGTCCATGGGTCTTTCTCTTGTTGACTAGGCATATGAATCAGTCTGCTGTCAGCTTGTGAAAGACGTTGACCAAGGCGATGGATAGCAAAACTCTCGCTGGCATGATGACCCGTGGTAATAACTTGGATCTTGTTGGCCTTGGCCTCCAAGACGCGGTGATAACTTAACTCACCAACGACCCATACCTCTGCTTTGCTGCGAATCACCTCGGGCAATAAGTCGCCGGCACTGCCACAAGTGATGGCAGCGGTAGCGACGGAATGCAGAGGGTCTCCACTCACCACAAAGAATTTCTGCGACATAAGGACACACAGTCTTTCGCAGAGTTCTGTCACGGTTATGGGAGGTGAGAAACGGCCGACGCGGCCAATGGCAGTCTGGGCAGCGCTTACTTTTAGTGGACGGAGTTCTTTAAGGTCGACCCCGTGGGCGATCATCTCTTGAATGCCGCCAGGTGCGTTATCAAAAGCCGTATGAGGCGAAATAACGGCTATTCGGCTAGCGGCCAATTTGAGACAAAGGCGCTCAGCTTCACCAGAGTCAGCCGTCAGAGTTTTGAAAGGTCGAAAAGGCAGGGGGTGATGACTCAAAATCAGATCACAGGATTTGCGGATCGCCTCTTCGGCCACCTCGTTCGTAATCGTCAGACAGGTCAGAAATTTTATGGCATGCCATTGGCGATCGCCAATGAGTAAGCCCACATTGTCCCACTCCGCAGCCTGAGACAGAGGAACAATCTTTTCCAAAAGCACCAGAATCTCATCTATGTTTGGACCAATCGTCATGTTCTGCAGAGATTCCTAAATGGTGCGATTTGTCGCAGTCTACTTGAGTATGCCTGTTTTTTGCGTTTTGCACACAGTCCTATTTTGACGTTGCGGCATTTTTGCGCCATCGAAGGGATGATGATCGCAAAACGCGGAGTTTCCTAAACCTCGCCAGTCCCTTAAGATAACAAAAACCGATTCTTTCATGCAGATTTTCTCATGAAGCGCCTACATACCGGGAGTATGGTCCATGTCCGTCAAGGAAGTTTCGCAGGAAGGGAAAGCACTTTCCTCTGCTGATGGCCAACAGGCCGAGACGCCAGAGTCCGCGGTAGCTCGAGGCCCGTATATCGGGCAGTTCGAGGAAAGCGAATTGATTGCAGCAGCGGGCCAAGCAGCCGTGAGTGCCTATGCTCGTTCTCATGAATTCGATCAAAAAAAAATATTGGGCTATTTAAAATACTTGCGTGAGCTGAGACTTTTACAAGTAGAGCTCGTCAAATTTCAGCGAGATATCGTGAAACATGATCGCAGGGTCATGATTTTATTTGAAGGGCGGGATGCGGCTGGTAAGGGTGGGGCCATTAAGCGCTTCACGGCTCATCTCAATCCTCGAGCAATGCAAGTTGTTGCCTTACCCAAGCCGACAGAACTGGAAAAGGGCCAGTGGTATTTCCAACGCTATGTTCGCTATCTGCCAAATCCTGGCGAGATCTCCTTTTTTGACCGCAGTTGGTACAATCGCGCGGTGGTCGAGCCCGTCAACGGATTCTGTTCGGAAGCACAGTACCAAGCATTTATGGAACAGGTCCCGATGTTTGAGGAAATGCTGCTCGATGATGGGATCGAAATGCATAAGTTATGGTTTTCGATCACGCGGGAAGAACAAGTAAAAAGATTTCAAGGTCGCAAGAGAAATCCACTTAAGACCTGGAAGCTCAGCCCTGTTGATGAGATGGCCACGCAATTGTGGGATAGCTACACCCGCTATAAAGAGGCCATGTTTCAAAAAACCCACTCCACCGATCGGCCCTGGATCATTTTGCAAGGAAACTCAAAAAGAACGGCGCGGCTCGAAGCCATACGTCATGTATTGCGGGTTTCGGATTATGACGGCAAAGCTGACTGCAGCCTATCCCTGGAGCCGAACCCAAAGATTGTCCAAAGTTACTCTGCAACTGACAAGAGACCTTAGCCCAAGGTTTTACTGACCGAACTCCGACTTTCGTGCCAAAGGTAGGCTTGATGCCAGATTTTATGATTATCGTCGGTTATCGCAAAGGGATGTTGCCGGCCTTACGCAAGTTTGGGCTTGCCTATCTCCTCTGCGATAAAAGCCTTAAGGCAGCTTGGACCAAGTCCGGGGGCAATGAACTTTGTCTGGGAGGGGTCGAGATAGCGAACCCTGAGCTGGTGGGATTTGAAGAGATTTGGCTGCAAATAAGTGCGCATTTCCCCGCGACAGGCCGATGTTTGGGCGTTCTAGCCGGAAAAGAATGGTCGGTTTTCCTTGCGGCGAAGATTCGCGCCAAACTAAATCTTCCAGGAGTGACCCTCGAGACGGCAGAACTTGCGACTGACAAGTGGAAAATGAAACAAGGGCTCGAGCGAGTGGGAAAGATCCCCATGACGGCGCATACCTTGTGTGCGGATCGCAAAGATTTTGCCCAATTTATGCAAAAAAACGGTCGACCGATCGTGGCGAAATTACGGCAGGGTAGTGGGTCGCGAGGCATCCATTTCTTGCATCAGGACGATTTTTCTCCTGACCATTGGGATTCTTATCTCTTTGAAAAATTCGTTCATGGTCCGGAGCTAAGTGTCGAATCTTTTATCGTAGGTGGTGAGGTTTGCTTCACGAATGTCACGGAGTACTATCGCAAAGCCCACGTAAATTTATTGCCACGGCCCCTTGATCCTGACTTGCGGGCACACTTGATGTCGTTGAATCAGGCGGTCATAGATGGCTTGAAGATATCCCGCGGTATGAGCCATGCGGAGTTCTATTTGTCGCCCGAGGGTTTAGTTTTTGGCGAAGTCGCTTTGCGGCCGCCAGGCGGCTACATCATGGAGCTTATGGCAATGTCGTACCAGATCGATCCTTGGCTTTGCCTGCTTCATGCAGAAGTTGATGAATCACCCATTGAACTGCGGAAATTGGTGGAGCGTGCCAGGCCAGAAGCTCACTATGTGGCGGCTTATGTCGTGCATCCGGGGGAGGGCACCATCGCCTCTATCCAAGGGTTAGAGGCTGTTGAGAATCACCCGGCGGTCATGTCGATAAAATTGAAGGCGGTAGCTGGAGATCATATCAGCGCCAGACTGGGGCTTGGCATGGATTGCGGGGTTGCGTTTCTCAAGCACTCCAGCTACTTGGGATTGACGCAAGCCATTGATGAAATAACCCAAACGCTAGAATTCTCTATGACCGTTAAGCAGAAGCTCCTGAAATAGCGGGATAAATGCAAAATCTTCGGTGAACAGTACAGTCCGCGTGGAAATGTGCCGATAGCTTGGAATAGAAGTTGGCTTGCCGCGGAATATCGCCGAGGGGACAAATGAATTCTACTCCCAAGATTATAATGTGGCTTCTGGTGACCTTGATTTTTTCCAGTTGTTCTGAGCAAAAGGACGATAGAGCACCAAATCGTGGCCAGTCTAATGGGTCTGCGGATGGAGCCCAATCCTCCGTGGTGCAAGGTGACGAGATAGATGTTCCTGCTAAGAACTTTGCCCGCTACAGCTCTGGCAATGTTGGAGACTCATCTCCCCAGATTCCCGCCGGGCTAAAGACCGCATCCTATACCTCCAGTGATGGTGAGGGGGGTGAATACACGCTTTTTGCACCATCTGATAACCAAGCTAGGGGACTCCTTGTCTATCTTCACGGCTCAGGCAATGCGGCCGCCTATGCCAGCGCGATGAACGGAATTAAGACAGTGGCAGATCAATTTGATCTGATACCCTTGCTGGTTAAAACCTCCCGAACAGACTCCTGGCTGGAAGGGGGAGTCGCTAACCTCGTTTACTTAGATGAGATTATTGAAAAAGAGGTTATGGCCAATCTGAATATCGATAAACAGAAGGTTTTTTTTGCAGGAGTTTCGGGTGGTGCGGTGTTTCTCACGGGGTATTTCGTGCCACGTTACGGGTATAAATACCGAGGGGGTGCTATTTGTCTCTGCGGCGGCGAGATGAGCATCCTGAATGGGATTGGTGGAATTTATTTGAATGAGGATTTAAAGAACTATCTTCCGATCGTATTTTATACCCAACAAGAGGACTATATGTATGACCAAGTTAGGGGAGGAGAAGCCTACTATCGCAGCAAGGGACTAAAGGTCACCGCGCAGTACCCTGAAGGGGGTTCCCATTGTGGTTTTAATACGAATCAAATCCTCGGAGAAAAAATTCAGCAGCTTCTCGCCAACATGCCCAAATGATCTGCAACTCCGGCTTACGATTCGTTTTCCTCATCCAGCAAAGAGCTAATATAATCTGCACTTGAAAAAATGTGTAGGTCACTCGCCTTTTCTCCCACCCCGATATAGCGAATGGGAAGTTTGAATTGATCGGTGAGGCCGATCGCGACTCCCCCTTTGGCGGTCCCATCCAGTTTGGTCAGAATAAGTCCCGTGACTTTAGCGACCTCTTGAAAGGCTTTGACCTGAAGAAAAGCGTTTTGACCGGTAGTCGCATCTACCACAATCCAAGTTTCATGAGGAGCCCCCGGCAGGTCTCGACCGATAATGCGGTTGATCTTGCCTAATTCTTGCATCAGGTCTTCTTTGTTATGAAGCCGTCCGGCGGTATCAATAAGCAAATAGTCATATTTCCTCGCCTTAGCGGCTTTAACCGCGTCGTAGGCAACCGCAGCAGGATCTGCCCCAGGCTGATGGGCAATGACATCAACCTCCAATCGTTGTCCCCAGATTTTTAGCTGGTCAATCGCAGCGGCTCTGAAGGTATCAGCAGCACAAAGCAAAACGGATTTTCCCTGGGAACGGAAATGAGCCGTGAGTTTCCCAATCGAAGTGGTTTTCCCAACGCCATTGACGCCAATCACCAAAATCACGGTAGGCCCTGGCTCCACTGGGCTGAAGGGTTGGTTGACGGTGTTGAAGATGTCTTTGAGCAAGTTGGCGAGGCATTTCTTTATACTCGCAAAGTCGTTGGCTTCGCCTGTTGAAAGGGCACGTTGCATCGCTTCTACAAGGCGGTCGGAAGTTTGCACGCCAACATCAGCTTTGTAAAGCAAGTGCTGCAATTCTTCGGTTGTATCGTCATCAAGGCTAACTTTGCCCGTGAGGGCTTTGCGCAAATTCGCTCCCAGCTGGCTGCGGGTTTTACTAAGGCCAGATCGCAGCTTGCTTATCCAGGACTGATGGGTCAGGGCTTGGATCTCTTCCACCTCAGAGGGAGGTCGCTCCTGCTGACGCTCAACGGGCACGAGCTCATCCGGGCTAGTGGAGTCTTCAATATCGGGTAAGACCCACGTTTCCGGAGGCTCGGCAGGAGTCTCATCTGATGCCGTGGTCTTTTCTTTGCTGGGCAACTCCCAGGTTTGTTTCTCATCGCTTTCTGCTAGGGGGGGGCTTTTCAGGTCGCTAGCTGCGGGCTTTGTCGCCTCAAATTCTTGAAAGAGCTCCTGTTGCTGCTTTTGGCCCTTCCACCGAAAAAAGAGAATGGCCAACAAGGCTAAGGCCAGAAGCACAACGGGAATCAAGCCAATGACCAAAAAGTCATTTGACACAAAAAACTGAGTGACTGAGTCAATAGCCGTTTCGTCTAGGGCTGGTTCCATTGAGTTTGTTTGTTCAGTCGTTGTTTCATCCATCTACGGCTACCTTGTCCAGATTGTACACTTGGGAAAAAGATCCTCATTATTAGCTGAATTCAGGGGCTTTGACAAACCCCAGGGCATAGGGAATGGGCAGCTCGTTGGTCCATGATCGTCATTTTTGCCGGTGGCAAAGTTTGAGTTTCGAGAAATTTTGGCCGATTAAGTATCAAGGGGGTAGGCTATGTCGAAATTAGAAAAAGACGACCAAGAGAGGCGCCTGAAAAGAAAAAAGATTGCCACGGATGAGATTGAAGCTGTAGCGATCGTCCTACAAGGCAATTTGGCTCTTAAGAAAAGAGTTCTTAATAAAATTAGCGAATTGCGCGGCCAGTCATCTGAGTCACTCACGGAAATTGTCGCAAAAGGGAAAAACTCCAAGGACCGGATCAAAAATAGTAGTGAGTGAGACTTGCTCTTGAGTTAGGTATTCTGGAGCCTGAGATTGAGGCTCCACTCAAGAGGTACGGTGACGTGAAGTTCCTGAGATATCTGATATGCCTAATAATACTGTCTTGCCAGACACCATCCGCTCAACTCAGCACTCGGATTCCAGAAGAAAAAAGCCGGTATGAGCGGCCAAATTGGGTGAGTTCAGTGCCGCCGGGGTCCACGACTGGAGTTTTTCGCTTAGCCACGGTGCCAAGCGAACCTGGAGCGACGCACAAAGATGCAGCCCCCCAAATAGTGTCATTACGTCGGGCCGTGGAGGATATCCAATTAGCCGTCCAACAAGAGGAGGCATGGGCGGCTGTCAGGGCACGTCATTTGCGCTTGTCACCAGGAGCGCCAAACGAGCATGACGGGACGCCAGACCTGCAACCCGAAATCATAGATATTTATTTCGAACGCCTAGAACGAAACAGCTCCTACGATCTCTACGTACTCTTGCAACTTGCTGAGCCAGGTAATTTGGAGTAGTCGAATGGGAAGCGACTCCTAGCTACGAGACGAATACCGGAATGCCTCTATACCATTTAGGCCTACCATCCTGGTGGGTGAGAACCTTTGAAGACCTTTGCACCCGACCTTTGCAGGGCACGCCAGAGTCGGGGCCGTTTCCGGGTTTGCAGGCGAGGGATGGTCTGCGTTTTCTGCCGCATATGCCGCAAGATCAGTTTCGCTTTCTCATGAACGTTCTGCAAGGCTTGGAAGAAACGCAGAGACCGGGGCACTCAGGGAAAGAAGTCGCCGTAGACGCTGGACTGGGCCATAAGCTCCGAACGGGCAATCGTAAGCAACAGTTGCAAGCGGTTTTAGAAATGCCTCTTCTGCTCAATCATATGAAGATCGTCGCTTGGGACGAAGGTAGCCAGCATTACCAGAGTTGGCGCTTACTCGGGGATGAACGTTGGGAAACGGAGCCCGACGGCGGAATGATCTATTATGAGTCCTTAGACCATAGCTGGGAACTCAGAAATGGATACTTAGATGCCTATCGGGACGCGTGGCGGGATAAGTGTCACGCTCGTAGCTTGAGGCATTGTCTCACCAAAGCTCCGCTGCTGGTTTGCCATTCCGCTTGGCTGGACCTATCGGGCTATGACCTATTGATCTACTTGAGAATGCAGCAGGCGAGCCAATGGCTGCTCAACTGCATGGACTTAAACGGCGTCTTCTACGCCTCTCTTGCAACCCTCCTTGACGGGATTCCCGAGCAGGCGCTCAAACGTCAGGAAGGAAGCGTCCTCGATAAATGTTACGGACTCCTGCAGCGCTTGATGAAACAGCTGATGGATCATGGAGCGATGAAACCGCTGTCGGGCTTCGAGTCCTACCCCTTTGATCCCATCCCAGGGTCTTGGGAAGGTACTGCAATTGCCTGGCAACTTGCAGATGGCTTTGCAGTCGAAGAGGAAGCTTTGGTAAGGACCGGAGAGGCAGCATCGTATTTTGCCAAGCGATTTTTAACCGATTGTGATCAGACTCTGCTTAAGGTCATGCCCTTTGCAGACCCAGAGTTGGTGCTTCGCGTGGCGAGGGAGGTAAAATCCCTCAGATTGGAGGATGCAGCTCTGCACGCTTGGTTGCATCGCCACCCAGATTCGCAAATTTACCTTGTATCAGCCCTATTTTGCGAATGGAGCATACGTGGGCCTTCAACGGGCAAGTTTGCCTTGCCTGCTGCCATAAAAGATAGCTTGCTGGCACCCTTGCTTGATCCATCCAGCAGCATAAGCATGACGGAGCGTTATCAGCGCTTTTCGGCCATGCTTTTGTCTCAGGGTTTTTACCGCGATTTTATCTGTACTCAAGCGGGGGCCACCGTTACAAATCTTGAGTTTGGCGAGTCTCATGACCAGTATAGCACTGCCGCCGAAGTGGTGGGTCGGGTGGCTTTGGTCGAACTCCCTACGCAGCTATCGCCGGAGGGGTCACCAGCGGAATCTGCGGCGCTGACATTACCACCAGTAGTGGAGACGAATCCCAAAGTTCATAGTTTTTCGAAGGCGGCTCAGGCCCGTTTAGAGAAAATTGCGGCCGATGAATTAGAGCGGTTGATTCAGGCCCATCCCAAGAAGTATCAGGATTTGCTGGGACAGTTTTTTACCTCTTTGGACGCTGATAGTAAAAAAATGCTGGGGGAATTGCGCCAGAGTCTTAAAAAAGACTTATTCGAACAGCACATTCGCAAGCGCGTCATCCAATATATGCTTACGCGGCCAGCGGATTGGACCAACTCGGCGGCACGGTCGCTTTAAAAAACCTATTCTCAGCAAGGCAAAATAAAAGCGAGGCGAAACAGGCTCATTTCCCGTGGACCTATGTCTTGTTTCCATTTCGCTAAAAGTCGAACAGATTTTCGTTAGGCTAGGGAAGACTATTGACCGCTGGAAACACCCAGTGTTACTGACCAAATGCTTCCGGATTTTCGGCAATAGCAACTCACCTTAGAGGTTCGACATGATGAAATCTATGATCTTCGCAGCTCAGCATAGCTCAAGCGCAGGCAGGCTCTTAGCCCTCGCCATGTCATGCGCTCTATCTGCACAAGCCTTTGGTTCAGGTTATTTGGTCCCTTGCAGCGACAGTTCTTACGCGGAGGACCTCGCCAAGGATGCCCTTGCTGAATACCAGGAACTGGCCAAGGAGGATCCTGAATCCTACGCATCCAAGGTTGAGCTATGGCCCATCTATAAGGTGTTTGAAACAGGGTCAAAAGTCGCAGGCTATTTCTTTGCAGCGCAAGAAACTCAGGAAGAATGGATGTTGACGGACCTCTATCTTTGTACGAAGGGAGACTTTTACCATTTTTATGTTGAAAATGAAGCTCAGCTGCCGAAGTATTGGCTACATAAGGGCGTGAAACCTCGCAAGAGCAACAACACCGTCTATCAAGATGAAGCGGATATGAAGCTCACGATCGAGCCAGTCAATGATCTCGGAGTGGCGACCGTGAAGTTTAGCGTCTATGAAATGGATGCCACCCAACCAAGCGGTAGCGACCGGTTTCAGTTTCAGATTCCAAACTAGGCTGGGTGGGTGGCTCTGCTACAAATAAGACCGGATTTACTTAACTTCGAAAAAGTAGACCTTCTTGGCAGAGGGGTCGTCGATATCGACGAGTTCTTGACAAGTGGCCACATCGTAGTCAGCTACCGATGAAGCCGCGATTAGGCAATCCGTAAAAGTCTCGTCGCAGATCTGCCAATGAGTGGGCTGTGTTTTCAGATTGCTAGGGACGCTATCCGGACAAACTTCCAATCCTTGGACAGACTCCTCAATCAGAGTTTGTGCGCTTAGCGAAGCAGATACAAGGGACGCCAAGATCAAGACATGCATTTTCATTAGCTTCATGGTAAAAACTCCACGGTAGTTATGGGATCAAAGGAAGCTTAGTCTGTCCCAGAAAACTTCGACATCATCGAGCTGAAATCGAATACAATATGTTCGAAAGTTCTCACACACCTGCGGTCAAAGGAATTCATACACTTCCATTTTCTGCCGTTAATCCTTTTCTGATACGGGCCCTCCTAGGGTCATAACCTCAAGTTACCTCTAGACTTCGTTGTCAATCTTCCCGAAGTTTAAAAGTCGGGCCAGAAGTCCAGGCTCCCCGCCCTTTTTTTGTAAGTGTTGAATTAAACTCGCATATAAAGAAATAAAGGGAGCTAAAGGAT
Organism: Oligoflexales bacterium; assembly: GCA_044357055.1. GTDB lineage: Bacteria > Bdellovibrionota_B > Oligoflexia > Oligoflexales > JBIKVD01 > JBIKVD01. The sequence goes on from JBIKVD010000004.1 coordinate 15,384, forward strand.
TTAGCCGGATCACCGATAAGTGGAAGCCGTCAATTGCTGAGGTGCTATGCAAATTTCCCAACCATCGCCGTCAATGAAGCAGGAGCTTCTCTCTTCTGTCTTGGTGGTGGAACCTCGGGTGGATCTTCGCGGCATCATTCGCGATGTGGTCAGGGCCATCAACAAGGAAGCGAAAGTCATCTTGGTAGGTTCTACTTCCGAAGCTTTTGATATCCTGGGTCGAGAATATGCCAATATCAACTGGATTATCGGATCCATAGATCTCTCTAGTCGCTTTAACACGGCCACGTTGCTAGCTCAAGTGCTGTATCATCCGCAATTAAGTCATATTCGTAGTACGATCCTGTATTTTGAGGAAGAAAAACATATGTTGCCGGTGTTTTTCGACTTGGGCGCGGTTTCTTGCCATCTCAAACCTACCACACAGGGCCGCTTGATCAGTGAGCTGCAAGAGATGAAGCAGGCCTTCACCGAGCAAAAAGGAAATGTGGCCCTGGCGGCTGCCAAGTATTTGCGAAATGTCCTGGGTTCTCAAAGCAAATTTCAGGACCTGATCGACCTGGAAAATCGCCTCATTAGAATGTTTCCTCATCACCCTGAGCTCTTATTGAATCTTGCTGATGCGTACTTTCTTGCAGAAAAACCAGAGGAAACTAAACGTATTCTACTCCAAGTGCGAAGCCATCCAGATTTTGCGCGCCTAGAAATTGGCTACAAGCAATTCGCCGACTTGGTGGATCTTAAGGAAGAAGAACATTTGCCCTTTGCGAAACTTATGGGCCTCAAATCCTTGGTGGTGGTGGATACTGACGAGCAATACGCAAACATGGTCGAAGAAGTTGCCAAAGATCTTGGCTTCGTGGAGATTACGAAATTCGGCCTTGCGGCAGAGGCCTATAAACACATTATTGCGAATCCCCCAAGTCTTATCATTTGTGATTGGCGCCAACGGGGAATGTCCGGGGTTTCCTTTTTACAAAAAACCATGACGGGGGTTAAGAATTTTATCCCGGTCATCCTTTTTACCGGTCAGGTAAAAGAGGCAGACGGGCCGATACTGCAAGACTTAAATGTCACGGGATTGATTGAAAAACCAAAGAATCATAATTTTTTGGCAGCTGAGCTTATGGGCCTCATCGCTAAGGAGTTTGATTCTGGTAATTTGAAGGCGCAGAAGAGAAAGTTCTATAAAGCGCTTCAGGCTAAAGACCGCAAAGCGCTCAATTCCATTTTGCAAGAGGTCTCGGTTTCGCTCAGTGCGCAAACGGAGCCGCTGGCCAATCAGATGCAGGCCGAGCTTTTTCTTTTGGATCAGAAGCTCATTGACGCTAAGAATGCTGCCATGCGAGCTCTGATAAAAGGAGAGCAAAACCTGGAAGTCATCCACTTGTTGGGCAAGATTTTTATGCAGCTGGGTGACCATCAAGCAGCCACTCAGTTTCTAGAAAAAGCAAACCAGATCTCTCCCGTCAATCTTGAGCGACTTTGTCTTTTAAGCGAAGCTAAAGCCGAAAGTAATGACCATAGCAAGGCGCAGGATCTGCTCGAACGAGCCAAGAAAATCGACTCCAGTAGTGATTTGGTGAAACAAGCCGAGATTACCTTGCATTTGCAGGTCGCCGATGTGGAAGAAGCCAGCCAAGTGATGGGGCGCATGGGTTCCCTTGACCGCATTATTGCTAATATGAATAACAAGGCCATCCTTTTAGCAAAGAATGGCAAATTTGAAGAAGCGATTAGCTATTATGACAAGACGATTGCTTCGGTGCCGAAAGATCGAAAAAAGGAGCGTGCCGTACTCCTTTTTAATAAATGCTTGGCCCTGGTCAAGGAAGGCAATCTAGATCGCAGCGAGAAAAGCCTGAAGGAGCTAGTGGCTTTGCGCCAGGGTAACTTATCCGAGCGGGCAGAGTTCATCCTGCAACAGGTACAAAAGGCTCAGAAGTTGGGCAAGAAGGTAAATATCGTCAGTCAAATGAAGCCAAGGGGGGAATTGTCGCAGAGTCGCCCCATTTCCTTATACGCTTCCCCAGGAGTCCTGGCTTTACACGCCATTTATGATTGTGGTTTGTTTGGTGACGCAGCCGTGGCGAATTTGTTTAAGGATGAACCGCGGCTGAAGATTCAGATCGCGGGGGCGCAGGAAATCATAGTGATGGATAGGAACGTTTCGTGAAATTTGCTGATGGAGTTGATTGAGATATGCAGCGAGGAAGCAAGGGCATCAAAATTGGGCCAGAGTTGTTGCGTGCATTTGCCAAGCAAGTGGTGGATGTTGCATCCATTCAATGCGCTATGCCGCTAAAGGTTGATAAACCGATTCAAGCGACCCTCTTTAAAGAAAAGCCCCCGACTTGGGTGGTGGGCACGAGGATCGATTTTCAGTCGGCGACTTTTTCTGGTGAGTTTACCTTGTATTTTCAGCGGGATGCATTTTTGGCGCTCATGTCGGGCATGTTAATGTCCGAAATTCAAGAGGTGGATGATGATGTTCGCGACGGCGCCAAAGAACTTCTTAATATTATTTTTGGCGGCGTGAAGACCCATTTATCCGACCAGGGACTGCAATTGGAAATGGCTATCCCCACTCTGCTGGATGAGAAGAAGCAAGAGGAGTTTGCTGTGAAGTCTCCGAGTCAGGCGGTTTACGTGCCATTTCGTTCCAATTTCGGTGTTTTCTACGGAAGAGTTCAATTATGGCCAAAGTCGGCCGCGGCTTGAAAGGATAGGATCATGTTTCCATCGAATACAAAAATTTTGGTTATCGACGACATGAGAACCATGCGCATGGTGGTGAAAAACACGCTCATGAAACTTGGCTATACCAAGATTGAAGAAGCAGAAGACGGAGAAGCCGGGCTGACAAAACTTAAGGAAGCCGATTTAAGCGGTGAAGCCTTTGGCCTGGTTTTGTCCGATTGGAATATGCCGAAAATGCAAGGTCTTGAGTTGCTGAAAAAGGTTCGTTCTGACGCCAAATTGAAGGGCACACCCTTCCTTTTGATCACCGCTGAATCGGAGCAATCTCAGATCATGGATGCTATAAAAGCAGGTGTCGATCATTATGTGACGAAACCCTTCACTCCGGAAACGATCAAGCAAAAGCTTCTGCAAGTTTGGGAGAAGAAGAAAAAGGTGGCCGCCTAAGGTCGACCACTCCCTCTAATTTCGCTTGGTTTTTGGATCGAGATAATCCCGTAAGGCGTCGCCAAGAAAATTAATGGCCATGACGGTAAAGAGGATGGCGAGACCCGGTGCCAGACTCATATGGGGCGCCTCAAATAAGACGCTCCGCCCCTGGTTCAACAAATGTCCCCAAGAGGCATCATCGCTGTCCGTGCCAAACCCCAAAAAGCTTAATGCGGCTTCGACGAGAATCACGCCGGAAAGCGAAAATGTGCCTAGGATCAATAGCGGCGAGATCAGCTGTGGTAAAATATGGGCCCAGAGAATGCGCCTAGAACCTGAGCCATAGACAATCGCCGCCTCGACATATTCCCGCGAGCGTAAACTTAGGGTTTGGGCTCTAGCTAAGCGTGCCGATGCTGTCCAGCCTGTGATCGAAATGGCAAGAATGACATTAATAAGTCCCGGTCCAAGGAGGGCATTCATAGCCAGGGCCGCGAGCATTCCCGGAAAGGCCATGATAATGTCGCACAGGCGCATAATTGATTGATCGATCCAACCACCAAAATACCCAGCTAGGAGGCCCAGCGTGGTTCCGAGGCTTAGAGTCAGCAGTACCACGCTGAAGGCAACAATGACTGTGCTTTGAGTCCCATAAATCATAATAGAGAGGATATCCGCTCCAAAGAGATCGCAACCGAACCAATGCTCCGCGCCAGGACTCGCGAGTCGCATGGATATATCAAAGGAGCCCTTGGCATAGGGGGCGAGCCAGGGAGCGAATACAGCAATAAAAACCAGGGCTAGGACTGTACAGCTTCCCCAAACGACGCGAGGTTCTTTGCATAGGTTTGCCAGCGAATGTTTTATGGGTCTGATCATCATGTTTTTGCCGCGAGTTTAATCCGAGGATCCAAGAAGCCGTAAGTGATATCCACCAAAAGGTTGAGACTCAGATAACTAAGAGAAAAGATGACGATGCAGCCTTGCACCACCGGATAGTCTCTGCTGCTCAGTCCCTCTATCATAAGACTCCCTAGTCCCGGCCAATCAAAGATTTTTTCGGTGATGACCGCTCCCGTTAGTAAAGCGCCAAACTGCAATCCAACAATGGTCAAAACAGGACGGCTCGCATTGCGCAGAATATGGCCGAGGAGCGCCTGCAACCGCGATAGACCCTTGGCCTGGGCGGTTCGCACGAAATCCTCTCGCATAAGTTCGAGAATGGTATTGCGAATCATGCGCGCCAGTATTCCCGCGAGGGCGCTCCCCATGGTCAAGCTAGGCAAGATTAGAGAGGTCCAATTTTCCATTCCTGACACCGGTAGCAGTCCCAAGGTGATGGCAAAAAGCAACACCAGCATGGGACCGAGGAACATGGTGGGAATCGAGGCTCCGAGCAAGGAGAGGATCATGGCGCCATGATCCCAGGCGGATCCAGCGCGATAGGCACTGACGATACCAAGGGGAATGGCAATAGCCAGGGCTATGATCATGGTGGTCAAGGCAAGCTGCAGGGTGGCTCCATAGCGTTCGCCGATCAATTGACGAACAGGCAGGCCCTTCATTAAGGACAAGCCCAAATCTCCGGTTAGGACCCCTCGTAAAAATCGCAGGATTTGGGTGGGGATGGGTGCGTCCAAACCCAGTCTTGTCCGGAGTTCTATCTTTTCTTCTTCCAGGGCTAAGTCGCCTAGCAAGACATCAACGGGATCTCCCGGAATGGCATGAACCATACCGCCAACAAGACAAAGGACCGCCAGGCTCGTGGGGAGAAATTGCAGCAAGCGCTTAACAATATAAGAAACCATAGTCACTCCGTATCAGGTGCCTTTGAGACCCATGTCAAGGTTGAGCCAGCCAGGTTTGCCCTAATCCGCGATATCTTCCATCAGCAAAGGGCACGAAACCCTGCACGCGTTCACTTGCGACCACGATGCGATCCTCGTGCCAAAGCATAGCGTAGGGCAATTCCTCAGCGATCAACTTCTGCGCCTGGAGATAGATCTCCTTCCTGTTTTCGAGGGAAAAGTCGCTGACTCCGCGCTTGAGAAGCTCGTCTAATTTGGGCGAAGAGTAGCGGCCGCGATTTCCCCCCTGGGGTGGGAAGGATTCGCTGCCAAAAGCATGGCGCAAAATATCGGGATCTTTGAAACCAATCCAGCTAAGGGTCCAAAGTTCGACGCTGCCTTGATCCACATCTTTCTTAAAGCGAGACCATTCTAAGGACTCCACCTTGACAAGTACACCGATCTTTCCCAATTGTTGGGCGATGGCCTTGGCGACGATTAAGCGGGTCAAATCCGTGGTGGTTTTTAAACTCAGAGTCAATCGACTGCCATCAAGTTTCCGCGGATAGCCGAGCTCATCTAAGAGCTGAGAGGCTGCTGTTGGATCGTATTTTGGCAAGGGAATTTGCTCTGAATGGAAAGGAGAATCAGGAGTCAGTAGCCCGTTTGCGGCGGTGGCATAGTTTCGCAAAACATAGAGAATGATACTTTCACGATCTATGGCCATGGAGATGGCTTGCCGCACTTCTTTGCGGGCTAGGATGGGATGCTGCGCATTAAATCCTAGGTAGGAACTTGTTAAACCTGGGCGCCGAAGAATTTTGAGATGAGGGATTTGACTGGATAGTTTTGGTAACTTGTCGCGGCTGATACCACCTTGGACCAAATCTGTTTCCCCGGTGCGCAGTTTGGCAAATCGCGTGGTTTCATCGGCGATGAATTGAATCACGATCTGCTTGAGGCGATTGGGTGGATCGGATGGATATAACTCATTGATCCTAAGCTCAATATGGCTGCTATTCACTGCCGTGGCATAATACATCCCGCAGCTGTCAAGGCTCGTTAGGTCATGCACAGGTTTCAGAGCAAATTCCTGGGGAAGCACCCCGATAACCAGATTTTGCACAAAGGTGCTGTCGGGTTCCTTAAGATAAAAGATGAGGCGATCCCCGGATGCCTCGACGCGAGACAAATTTCGCAAGGCCCCTCGCCTGCTAGCAGGGGGCTTGAGATCCTCTTTAAGCAGGGAACCATAAGTCGCGAGAATATCGGCGGCGCTTACTGGTTTGCCGGAGCGAAATTTGAAACGCCGATCTAGTTGAACCTCAAGAGTGAGGGTGTCTAGCCAATGCCACTGCGTCGCGAGCTCGCCCTTAAGATTTCCATTTGGGTCGTAAGTAAACAGCGAGCAATGCACGAGATCTTCGAGGTACTGGCTGTTTGCATCGGTGGCATAGCGGGGATCTAAGGCCCTAGGGGCAGCGTCCCAAGCTATGTGCAAAGGGCGTTCTGCGGTGGGTGCGACTTGCATCGCGTGGGAGGGTAATCCAACGAATATGAGGAAAAAAATGAGAGAAAGGAGACATGGAAAAAGAAGATGACGATGAAAAGAATGGTCTTTCATGGATCTCGCGTAGCCGTTAAATCATTTTTTATCTTCTGACGGGAGATTATACCTTATCTTGAATTCGATTCGTCTTTTGAAACGGATTTGGCCTATTGAGGCGGTTTCGTTAGATAGGCGCAGAATAGATTAAAATTTAATCTATTCGTCGCGCGTCGCCTCTAAAATAATCATAAACCATTGTAAATATTTAAAAAATTATACTGGCGCATTGATCTACCTGTCGTTAATGTTCCATTTATCAGATTCTTTTAGGATCTGTTTAGATGGAACCATGGATCCTTACCTATTCTCAAAAAGGGCCAGCTCAATGGGTATCGTTCGGCGTTATCATAGCGACTCTCGCATTCATCAACTGCAAAGAATCCTTGTGGATGTTCCCTTCCACCAAATTACTTTAATGAATATGTCACGCCAGATGGGAGTTAGCCGACAATACCTCAACACCTTGATTCGCAAGCATTGGGACATGCCTTCTGGGCGATGGCTCTTGCAGCAACGATTGTTGCTGGCGCACAGGATTCTGGCTTTGATGGGCACAAAGGCAAGTCTCTATGACGTCATGGCCTACTGCGGCTTCCAAAGTCCATCGCATTTCTCCCGACAATTCAAACAGTCTTTTGGTATGAATCCCAGTCAATGGGCGAGCGAAAACCGTTGATACTTAGCCGGGGCTATTGGGGAGGCGCAGTCCGATAGCAGCTGCGTTGCTTGGCATCATAGGTGTAGGTATCGGGGCAGCCGCACATGGAGGGGTGGCCATAGGAATTGATGTCGCGGGTGCAAAATGAGTCGGCTGGCACTGGGAGCCGCTCTACGTTGGCTTCCTCCTGATCACAGGAACCTACACATGCAAGGGGAAGAAGGGCCAGGCCAAGGAGGTAAGCAATCTGGATGAGAGGCCCACTCATTTTTTGGATCTCCTTTGGCCAGAGGCTAGTTAATGAAAGGGACAGAACATCATACCTTCAGCGGGATTAAGGACCTTAATACATTTATCCTCTGGAGTCTGGTGATCCAGGCAGAGATTTAGGTCCTTAACACATTCGTCCCAGGCCCTGCCAAAATCCTCTGGGATCTGGTGATCCAGGCAATCTTCGGGTCTTGCTCCCCAAGATCCACAGTGTTTGGCCGTATAGACGGCGTCAGGCCCACGGTCATTGATCGCGAGGTAGAATCGCGACATTTGATCTTGATCATCGGAAACTCCCTCTTGACCGAGGGTGAAGATCAGGGCAGCTTTGATGCGGTTGGCACCCAATTGACCGTTGATCCAGTCAATACCGGTTCTTGCCGCTTTGAGTGCGGCTACCCATTCATGCTTATCTCCGCCCATATTACCGTTAAGTTCGGTAATGAAAATGTTGCTGTTGCGGCATCCAGCCTCCCAAATGTACTTGAGATTCATAGCAATAAATTGCGAAGCCGTGGTTTTCGCCCGATCGCCGTCCCCTAAGGCTGGGTAGGCATGAATGCCAATATTGACTGGGCAATTTCCACTCAAGGCGCCGATGGCCCATTCCCAGGGTTTAGAAAGCGCGAGATGTTCGGTAGGACCCCAGGGTGCAGAAATGAATTTGCTGTGCCCTTTGTAGCGCTGAAGCACAGGCACATAAACATTTGGCTGACAGTGAGCAGTGATTTTTTCGCACTCGTAATCCAAGTTGGGCTCATTACCCACCTGCACATAGGTGATTCCCGGGTTAGCGAGCAAGCTGTCGACCTTTTGATAGAAACCTTGGCGCTTTTCCTCGCTGTCTTGGGGAGAGGGCACCGTGCTTCCGTCTCGATAGTCGAATCTTATGATGAGCAAATCGCCTTTAGCTCTGGCGATTTCTATGGCGCGATTCACACCGTCCATATAGTTGCTATGGTCCGAAATAGCGCGATGAAGCACGTAAACACTTTTACCAGGTTCTTTATAGGATAATTGACCCGGGCCGTCTCCGAGGCGTTGTTCATAGTAGTGATGCTGCTGCACATCGTGAATGTTGAAGCCAAATACCATGGTATTGCTGTTGCTAGGGCTGGGTGCTGGTGGTGCGGTGGGCGAGACGACGGGTTTAGGTGCCGCTTCGCAGTCCTTCGCGTAATCATGATATTGATTGGTGCCGGGATTAAATTCATCCTTGAAATCTGCTGGAAAAGTACTTCGCTCGCTTGAGCAGGTGCCACAAATTACGGTTATGCCACTTCGGTCACAAACCAAATGCTTTCCCTGATAGGGCGCAATGCAAGTAGTATAGCCTCCCCCTTGGCAGGTTCCTCCCGGAGCCGCTGCCGTTCTTGCGCCTGGATCTCGGGACATTGTTTTACAAGAAATGGGTGCAAGACCCATGACAAATGCAAAAGCGAGCTGCGCGAGGAAACGGAAAGGGGAGTTCGTCAAAAAATCTTTTGATGACATAGCGAGGGTCCTCCGAAGGGGAAGCATAAGGGCATTCTTAAAGTGTAGGAAGTTGAGGAATTGTAGCACTGAAGCTGGGCTAAGTGAATGAATAGTGAAGGGGAGCGAAAATGCGGTCAACTCGCTGACGAAATGGCGTATTTAGTGTGGAACAAAGAAGTGAGTTAAGATTCCGCCGACTAAAATGAGGCTAGGCAAGGCACCGAGGGCTGGCATGGGACCCGGCAGCTTTCTCCATCGGTTCGAAAGTAGGATGGCTAAGAAAAGAAAGGCCGCGGTGCCCATGGCCACCAAAGCCAAATCTCCCAAGCCTATGCTGATCCAAGCCAAGACCAGGGCGTGGTCGCGAAAATCCCCCTGAGTTTTACGCAAGAAGGTGTAGAGAGAAGCCAAGGAATAGTAGGCTAAACCCCACATGATTCCTTTGACCACCATGCGTAAGTCCTCTGGCGCAAGCAAAAGAAATCCCTCGCTGATAAGGGCTATCATGGCGATCAGCCCTGACAAATGGAGGAGGTAGGGAATGCTCATGCCGTGCCGCTCGCAGGCATGAACGCCAATCATCGTGCCTAAGAGGATGAGGAAAAAGGGCAGTTGCAGGGGATTTAGAACTAATATGGCGATACCCACCGCCAGACTGCTTAGGATAAGGCTGAGGTGATAGGATTTGGGGCTAAGGATGGTGCTTTGCAAATGGGGGGCTAAGTCGACGTCGACGCCGTCGGCATCTGTGCTGCTTAGAGCCAATAGAGGGTTTACGGTCGAGACTCGCATTACCCAAGGCAGGAACACCTGCAAGAACCAGCCAAATATCATAATGCTAAAGAGAAAACTCGTCACATACAAGGTCGTCAAGGGGCCCGAAAGACCTTGATCCAGAATGCTTAATCCCATCGGTTGAGAAAGCGCTTCTAGTGTACGCATGGACGAAGCCCCCAAGTTTTAAAGGAAAGACCGCAGTGGGTTGGCTATAGCACAATAAGGCCAAAAAGGCAATAAAATGGCCTTATAGTCGTAATAGCTCAGGGATTCAAGAGGCTTTGGAAGTGATGGTTTGATCATGTAAAAAGAGGAAGTAGCTCTCTTCCAGAGCATCAAACTCCAATTCTTTTCCAGAGTTATCAAAAAAAAGCGGAGCCTTGCCACTCGTCATGATTTCAGGGATTTGGTGGCTTTCGATGAGTTTATTCACTTCGCCTTGGGCGCTAGAAAAATAAGGAGCATAGAACGATTCGATATGGGCCTGCCCTCTGGACTCTGGGACCATATTGATCTGATCTACCACAGCTACCGAACAACCCCGAAAATAGAGCTGCACATCTTGGCTAAAATTTCGGATGAAATAAATCCACTCTCTAATACCACAAGAATTAAAGGCTTTGATCCCTTCTAACTCGAAAACGACGCGCCCTTTTTTAGCAAAGGGGACCTGATCGCCTTTGAAGGATTCATCGACTTCGCCTTTAAAACGGTAAGTGGCTGTATCGGAGCTACTCTCGACCTCGATATGTAAACTACCAAATTGAAAGGTCTGCGCCACGACGAGATCTCCTTCCTCTATTCTCGGCCGAACCCATTCATCGGCCTCCTCATTCACGTCTCTTTTCCTTACCATCGGCGCAAACTGCAAAAGACCTTAGCTTGGCGGGGATCTCCAATGCGCTAGGGGTTGGGAAATATGGCCTAAAAAGCTCGTTTTGTCTGTTTTTACGCGGCAGACCTTTCTCCCTTGATAGGGAGGGATGGAAATCTAAAGTCCTAGCAATTGGCTCCGAAAGGAAGGGATCTTATCACAACAGAAATTCATCGAAGCGATCACTATAGGGATCAAAGATATGACACATCGCATCAGCGCAAGATCAAGCGTCCTATTCGCACTCGCAAGCCTGTCTTTGCCCTCTTGTGGTTTTTTTCAGAGCAAGTCCGAAGGAAAACAAGCCCCGCCAACGGTGGTAGAAAATGCCGAAGTCTTAAGCGATGTGGATGGGATTTTAATCGCGACCATTGATCCAAGTATGGCTCAACAAGTGGGAGCTAGTGCTGATAGCGGCATCGCAGGTGCACTCATTATTTTCCCCGCAGGATCCTTAGCGGGTACTGCCGAGGTCACGGTGGAAGAAGGAGCGGCCTTTGATCTTGAGGTGATGAAATCTGACCTCGGCGTCCCTAGCGACCTAGCCATGGAAGCGGCTACAGGTGTTTTGGTCATTCAAGCCAGCGAAGACATTGACCCCTTGCTCCCTTTGCAAGTCAGTATGCCTTTGTCAGCATCTGCTGCCTTACAGCCTGAAGAGGGGATGAAACCAGCCCTGCTCTATAATATTGTTCGCCACGACTTGGGCGGCGTAAGAGCGGCAGGAATCAGGGTTGATGAGTCGATCAAGATTGTGGGCGATATGGTGGAATTTAGTATCAGCTACTTTGGAGCCTACGCCATTGTCTATGTCCCAGATAGTTTTGGCGAGACCGTCGAAGCTGAGACCGATAGACCGATTGTGACCAAACAAGAAGAGCTGAAAAATCAAGAGGAGCAACAGCAGGAGGAGCAGCCCGAGCTAGAGGTGACCTTCAGCATCGTGTCTAGCGAACCGGCAGCGAATGCGAGCGACATTGCCCGGCCCGATTTTCTTAGCATTACTTTTAGTGATTTTCTTGCCAACAATCCTCCGCAAACGTCCCTTACGGTAACGAGAGCTGGTGAAACGGTGGGAGGCTCGTTGCGGGTGGAGGGCAATCAGTTGATCTTTCAGCCCACCATCAGTTTTCTCCTGGGGGAAACCTATAGTGTGCAAGTGGCGAAGACGCTAAAGAGCTCTGGGGGTGCTGAACTCGGAGCGGATCAAAGCTTTACTTTTGCGATCGGAAACGGATCTTGGAGGGAAGGCGGGGACTATATAACGGACATGCCTGCCGAAGCTCAACATTTGAGCGTGGCCTCTCTTGGGCATGGAAAATTCGGGCTGATTGCTGATAACCCGATTGTGGTTCCCGAATTAATAGCCACGCGCTGGTCGGGCGCAGCTTGGGTCGATACGACGGTATCGCTCGTTGCAGACGTCACCCAGGGCTTGGCTTCTGTGGGTAGTCAGGGCCGCTACTTTACTGGCTATCTGCTGGGTCAATCAAGCTCTGCCGTCCTGCCTTTTGCAGATGCCTTTTTTTCACGATTGAGCGCGCCTCTTGATTTAAGTAGCGATGCCAGCTTAGCCACTTATAAAGATATTTCTGTAGCCGCAGGTCCCAATGGAGCAGTGCAATTCGCCTACGTAAAGCCTTCGTCCTTTGAGATTGAAGGCAGAAATTTTAATGGCACGGTATTTTCCGGTCATCAAACCTTGCGAGCAGCCGACATGGATGAAGACAGAAGCCAGCTAAAATTAGCAAATAACACCCAGGGTGACATCGTGATGATGTATCAGGGTAACTTCAGTTTTTCTACCACCTACCTCAAGGTGTTGATCAAGCGCGAGGGAAATGACGGCTGGGAAGATTTGACTATAGATACTGATGAAGTGGTGACGGTAAATAACAGACTTGATTTTGAATACTTGAATATCTTTATCTCCGATTATGGCCAAGTAACGGCATTTTGGTGTTTATCCACGCCGCAAGCTTGCTATGCAAGGGTTTACGAGGGGACGAGCTGGGGCACTGCGTATGAACGGCTCATCCCTCAGGGTCAAGATCTCATGGGTTTGGCAGCGGCTGCTGCGAGGGATAGGAAACGATTGGAGGTGATTTGGTTGAGAGGCGACCCAGGCAACAAACAGTTGGAAGTCGTCGAATTTAATGGCCTTGGTTGGGGTGAGCCTGCGCCCTTGGAGTCCGATCAGGACTCGAGTCTCAGCTATTCCGATCTACACTTAGGCATGGATCATCTAGGGCGGGTGCAGGCAATTTGGGGAAAGAACGAGATTATTTCTGGCGCCCAAAAATCACAAACTCAGTGGTCTGCTGTGGAAACCAGAGTGGTCTCCGGTGCAAATCCCGTCAAAACCTCTTTTGCTATCGATCCTTCTGGCGAAGCGATCTTTGTCTGGAGCGATACTGATGGCGTAAAATCTCTTTCTTTCCGCTAGACCTTGATCGCGCAAATGGGGGGGCATTTACCTTCGCCTCCCGTCCTTCTGAGCGCAGCAGTCGTCATCCTGAGCGCAGCGAAGGACCTCGGCAAATGGCTGGGACGTTAGGCTGCCACCGACAAACAAGTAGACGGTTTGACCTAGACACCGACGAAGAACCTACATCCCAAGTTTCCAGGTTCCCATCCCGTCCATCCCCAGCCTTCAACCCCATTTGCTAATGATTTAAGCGGCTTTGCTCCATCGATCAGTCTTGTCAAACCTGAGCGATCCATGGCATCTTTCTTGCAATTTGCTCAAGCTAGCTTATAGCTGGAACGCCCGTACTTTGCCTTCCATAAACGCTCTGCATCAGGAGATCGCAAATGCTAAAACTCTGGTTTGCTCCCATCGTCGCTATCATGGCTCAGGCTTGCTCTGGGCCTTTGCAGAGTCCGGCGCATGATCAGGGTAGCTCCGCGAAGCAGCAAAAGACTCCTAGCAGAATTTTCGTCGACCAAGGTCCGGAGTGGGTCAAGCAAACAGCTGGTTCCGTCGGTGCTTTGGTGCATCGGGCCTCAAATTCGATCCAGTGCAGCGGTTCTCGAATTGCCAAAGATCTCTTTATGACCAATATGCACTGTCAAATGCCCTGTCAGGCCATTGAGTTTTTATTTGGTTTCGATGGGCCCAATCTTAATCCAGAAAATACGGACGTGGCAGGCCAGTTCAGGGTGTCTTGTGACAAGTTAGTCGCTGAGCATCCTGATTATGACTTAACGATCTATCGCTTTAAAAACCCAGAGTCTCTATCCCTCGATGATTATCCCATCGCGAGCCTGAGCCAAGATCCTGTTTCCATGGGCGAAGAACTGATCTCCATCAGTCATGAAATCAATCAACCAAAATCCTATTTTCTCGGTGAAAAATGCGTGGTGACGGACGAGAACGTGGAAGTGGAATCTTCTCTTTATTTCGCGAGTCTCGGAGGGTTGTTTAGCGGGCGCGCTCCAGTTCTCGGCAATAAGCACTTTATAAAGCACACCTGCTTCACCAAAAAGGGTTCCTCGGGATCACCGATTTTTTCGTTAGACGGCCTGAGAGTCGTTGGGCTGCATTATGCCATTTCTGACTTGGAAGTGGCTTTGGACAAAGCCTATTACAAAGCGAGCCCGATGAACGAAATCGTCTCCTGGCTAAAAAAGGAACAACCCGAGATCTTTTCTAAAGTCCTGGTAAAATAGATTTTTGGTGAAAGACCCAGCCGCACCTGCGGCCGAGCTATTTTTTGACAGGCTTTGGTGGGGATTTTGCATCTTGTGCTGCTTGAGCTGATTTAGCAGCTGTAGCCTTAGTGTCGTCCTTTTTTTTCTTGTTCTTTGCTTTGTCTTTTGGACTTTTGTCACCCATCGTTTGACTCCTCAATAATTGCCTTTTGCCAATGAGAACTAGAAAACTTTGGCATTGTCTACTATTCCCAACGGTTTGTCGCGAAAATAAGCCGTAAAACGCGGAAGAGATCCCTAGCCGCCGCGCTCCAAAAAATGGATGCGCTAAATGTTTTGAAGATTTTTTCTGTTTTGCTTGTCATACTTAGGGCGTCAACAGAGTAGCTTTCGCTGCAAGGTGGAGTCTGGCTCCTCCTCGGGCAGGCGAACGCCAGAGAGGAAAAAGCCTTGATCTTATCTAGACGCCCCCAACTGAGCGCGCGCCACAGTGGCCTGTTTTCCCTGTCGATGTGTGCGCTCTTGTTTGCAAGCAGTCCAAAAGGTATGAGCAACGTGGTTGGTACGGACTTGCAGAATTTCAATGCTTCGACCAGCGGCATTGATTATGTCTCGGTTCAGGCTTCGGAAACTTTGGAACCTGGATATTTTAATGTTGGACTGATGTTAAATTATGCGGTCAATACCTTGCCGGTTTTTACCGGCGAATCCGATGTGCAAAGTCGCACGAACCTTCATGATACGCTTTTGACGAGCGAGTATTTAATTGCTGCAGGATTACTTCCGAACCTGGAGGGCTTTGTGGCTCTCGGACATTTATTGCGACAATCGATTGATGAGCATCAAGAGGCCCAGGGGCAATACCAGGGCACCGGTCTCACGAACTACCGCTTTGGGGTAAAATACCATTTGGGGGATTTCAAGGGGACTGGTTTTGCTCTCGCATCCTCTGCGAATATCAATCGCATTCGAAAAAACCCTTATCTAGGGACGAGAAACTCTCCTATTTATCATGTCGAAGCTATCGCGGATCGAACCTGGGGCCGATTTGATAGCAGCTTCAATATAGGATACCGCTGGCGTAGTCCTGGTGGAGAAATTGAAGGATCACAAATTGAGCCCACCGTGAATCAATGGATTGTCTCTGCAGGGATCAATTTCCTGATGCCGGAACTGGACACCAAGCTCATTGCCGAAATTTATGGTTCACGTCCTGTCGGCAATCCAAATTCCGATAGCTCGGCAAGACAAGCGTCTTCGGCAGAAGCAATTTTAGGGCTTAAGCATGACTTGTCCAGTGAACTCGCTCTGCATTTTGGCGGTGGTAGCGAGTTGATTAATGGTGTGGCATCTCCAGACTGGCGCTTGTACTCCGGGATCAATTGGACCTTTGGTACCAGTGCGGCTTCTCCCCATTCCGGGCGTACTCTTTCACAAATCGCCGAACAAGTTAGCCCCAACGAGGAAAAAGTGGTGCTCTATAGCATAAACTTTGACACAGGTTCTTACGATCTAACGCGGCCTGGTTCTAAAAAGATTGTCGATGATTTCGCTAACTTCTTAAAGGACCATGGCGACTATAAACGACTCCTGATCGAGGGCCATACGGATTCGATTGGTGCCGCAGAAGGGAATCTGGCCCTCAGCCGCCAGCGCGCGGAAGCAATCAAATCCTACTTAAATCAAAATTTCCAAATCGACGCAAGCAAGATGGAGACCGTAGGCTTTGGCGAAAGCGCCCCCATCGCCGACAATGGCAATATGCAAGGGCGTCTCAAGAATCGGCGCGTGGTCATTCGCATTTTCAAATAGGTGGTAGGCTCAAGGTCAGAGAAATGGCCAGCCGGGAGAAATCCTCGATACTGGGCATATGGATCTGGTCCACGGTATCGCTGGACCGATGCCAATGGGTTGTGACCTCAAAATTAATCAAGTTGATGGCCGGGATTCCTTTTTGCAAAAACGGCAAATGGTCATCGCTGATGGGTCTGGGCACAGGGCTAAGTCGCTCGGTCATGCCGAGGCTTTGCAGGACGGGACCTAGCAGCTGCTTCCACTCTGCACTTGTGTGGGTGTCCTGAGATAAGATCATCGGCTCGGCCCCAATCATATCGAGGAGAACCAAAGCCCTCACCGCGCGTTTTCTTTCATCCAAAGTAGCGGGTAAACAGTGGTTCGGGCCACAGCTAGTGAGATTCGCGACAAAATTCCGGCTGCCGTAAGTGTTGTCCTGCAAGCGACTCGGGTGCCGTAAACCGTCATCCCATCCAGGAAGTTGCGCTTCCTCGCCATCGAACCAGACGAAACCGAGATCGCAAGAGGATGGCAGAACTGTCTTTTGCTGCAGAAAATACGCTGCGATTTGCAACAGGGCCACCGAGGAGGAACCAGAATCATTGGCGCCAAGCTGCCGCTCAGGCATAGGCTTGGTATCGTAATGCGAGCCAAAAAGAATCACGCAAGATTTTGAGCCGCCAAGTTCCAGGCCAGCGTAGACATTGCGGCCCTCTTGTTGCATCGTTTGGTCACTCCCTGGGAGAGGGACCATCGCCGAGAAAGGTTGCAGCCTCGGATCGAGCCCGATGGACGTCAATCTCTGGATCAGGAATCTCGCGATGGACTCTTGCCTTGGAGAGCCGAAAGGGTGCGGAGATTCAGTCATCACATGCAAATCATCCCAAGCTTGAACAGTGGAGAGTCGAAAAGAGTTCGCGCTTGGGCCAGAGGGAGCGACAGTCCCGCTTGGGGCCATCGATAGGGTGCT
>JBIKVD010000110.1:0-11721 GCA_044357055.1 Oligoflexales bacterium
AATAATAAAGATAACAAAAAGAACTACAAAACTAAATACAATATTTCCAAACACGAACCAAAAAATATCTATCATGAAACAAAAAAAAAACACATAAAAAATGGCATTGTTTTATATTGAAAACGCTGCCTGGCGCCAAGCCTGCTTCTATTCTAGCCACGCCAGCATGGGAGATGACCTTTCCATGAATGTTGCACGTTGGTCCTATTATTTCACTTTGGCCCTTGTCGCCGCTCGGAATAGCTGGCTCCACCGCTCCAAAAATATCATTATTGGTGGTTTGCTGGGCCTTGGGGGCTTTTTGATCGTTGTTGGCTATTCTGTCCTAAAGAATGTCGAAGACTCCATGCAAGAAAGCATCGTCGGCAGCGTCGCAGCCCATCTTCAGATCTATTCCAGCGCGGCGACCGACCCTTTAGCCTTATTTGGCGGGGGTTTCATGGGCCGTGAGGACATTGATTCCATCCCCGATTACCGCCCTGTTAAAGACTTGCTACTAAATGAGGAAAACGTCGTTGATGTTCTGCCTATGGGCTTTGAAATGTCCATTCTGAGTCGTGGCAATGAACTCGATGACACCTTCACGGAACTCCGTAGTGCCCTGCAAAAAAAGGTGCCTTCTGATATTGAGGAAACTATTTTGCGAGCAAAGGACCAGATTTCGCTACTGCGCACCGAGCTGGAATACGAGCTCCCTATAGCCAGCGATGCAGAAAAATCTGGGCTTCGTCTGCAGCTGGGTTTAGTAGATGATTTGGCAAAGGAACCGTTTTGGCAACGAGTCGGTACCGGTGATGAAACGGCACTAATGCATCTGGAAGCCAAAATTGCGCCGCTATCGGGTGAGAAGAGTCCCATATATTTACGCTACCTCGGCACCGATCCCCAGCATTTTGCCAAAGCGTTCCAGAAATTCAAGATCATGGAGGGTGAATTAACACCGATTGGGAAAAAGGGCATGATGCTTTCCCAACGGATCCGGGAAGATCAACTAAAGAATATTGTCGCGCGCCTATTCGATAAGATTCATAAGAAATGTGTCATGCCTGAGAAAAACCTACTCGAAGACGCCGAGTGCGTTCGCTTGACGAAAGATTTAAGCCGGCAATACATGGAAATTCTGGTTTATCTCAGTCGTGGCGAGATGCAATATCTCGTGCCGCTTCTTCGCAGCCAATTGAGTCAATCAGGAGAGATCGCTGATCTAATAAAGAACTTTCTGCTAGTCAATCCTGAGAATTTTATCGCCCGGCGCAGTTTCTTTTATGAACATATCGCACCCAGGATTAAATTGTATGAAATATCTCCGGGCGAAAAAATCGTCCTGCGCACCTATACCAAGAGTGGTTATATCAAAACATTGGCGGTGGATGTGTACGGGGTTTTCGCCTTTGAGGGCATCGAAGATTCCGACCTCGCGGGTAGTTTCAATATTCTTGACCTCGTCAGCTTTCGCGAACTCTATGGTCAGATGACCGAGGCCTCTCAACGTGAGCTGGAAGACTTGAAAAGGGAAACGAGTATCGAGCAGGTCACTCAAGAAAATATCGAAGATCAACTATTTGGCGAAAATGCAGTTACAGAGACAACGTCTTCAGGCGATACACAAGCTAACCCCATCCAACACGATATCCAAATTGAACGACAATTGGATGAATCCTATGATGTTCAAGAGCTAGAGGCTGGACTAGCGCTCAATATCGCTGTCTTTTTAAAGGACAAGAGTCACCTAAACAATACCCTGTCAACCCTTCAGAAAAAGCTCGACAGCGCAGGTCTTAAAGTCAAAGTCGTCGATTGGCGGCAAGCATCGGGTTTTGTCGGTCAGTTTGTTGAGGTCATCCGCTACGTTTTAAGTATTTCCATTGCCATCATTTTGATCGTGGCCCTCATTATCATAAATAATACTCTGATCGTTTCTGTCCATGGGCGCACTCGTGAAATCGGGACTTTGCGAGCCATCGGTATGCAGCGAGGTAGCGTTATGCTGCTTTTCTTAGTAGAGACCGCAGTCGTCGCCTTAATGGGACTGATTCCGGGGGCGCTGCTCGGGATCGCCACGCTTTCTTGGCTTAATGTAAAAGGGATTCCCGCTGTCCATGATGTCATAGTCTTCTTGTTCTCCGGTCCTGTGCTGAGACCTACCCTTAATCATGCGGCCTTGTTGATAGGACCCCTTATCATTTTGATATTAGCCGTTTTGTCGGCACTATGGGTGGCACGCCAGGCCTCCGCGATCAGTCCGGCCAAAGCCATGCAGGAAAAGGAGTAAAGCTCATGCTTAGAATACGCGGAGTTTATTTCTTTATTGCCTTAAGAAATTTAATGCAGGCAAGGCAACGCACCATACTTTTGGGGGCTGCGCTAACCCTCGTGACGATATTATTTGTAATGCTACGCGCCACGGCAACCTCTGTTTCTGCCAATATGATAGAGGTAGCTACGACTCTCAATGCCGGTCACGTCAACATTGGTGGATTTTACAAATTTCGCAGGAAAAGCAATTCCGCTTTAGTTATCGATCGTGAAAAGCTGCGCCAACTAGCCCAAGAGATTGTGCCTGAAGCCGAACTCATTATCGACCGCCAACGGGGTTGGGGGCGTCTCATCGGCCCAAAAAGCTCGATCAACGTAGGTCTCTATGGTTTGGAAATGAGCGAAGAGCAAAATTTTGTCAAAGCGCTGTCACTAGCAAAAGAGATCGACTATCGAACAGGGGGCAGCACGGAGCGCGTTGGTGATATCGAAGCTCTAGCTGTACACAACAGTGTCCTGATTTTCACCGGTCAAGCTAAGAAACTGGGTGTCACAGTCGGCGACTCCTTGACTTTGGTCAGCGAGGCATCTGGCGGTCAAACGAACACCCTAGACTTAAAGGTCACGGCCATCGCCGAAGACTTTGGCTTTATGAGCAACTGGTCGGTTTTTGTTCCGCGCAGCTCTATCATTGAACTTTATCAAATTGAGGCGGACACCACCGGCCATATCTTGATCTATCTCAAGGACATTCAAAAAAGCGCCATCGTGATGGAGCGATTGCGTTCCGCTCTAGCAGAAAAAGGCTATCTGATCATGGATCACGATCCCCAGGCTTTTTGGATGAAATTTGACAAGGTCGCGGGCGAAGATTGGTTGGGACAAAAATTAGATTTGACGATTTGGAGCGATGAGATTTCTTTTATCACTTGGATCACCACAGCCTTCGACTTGGTATCAGGGTTTTTGGTCGCGGTCCTTGCTTTGATCATAGGTGGCGGCATTGGCAATACTATGTGGCTTGCGGTGAAGGAACGTACAAAAGATATTGGAACCATGCGGGCTATTGGCGTCCAGCGGCACGAAATTGCTTTTCTTTTCTTGATGGAAGCTGGCCTCATCGGCTTTGTTTTTTCGACGATCGGTGTCGTCGTCGGCGCAATCTTGGTCATGATCGTCAATGGCTTGCAGATTCCTATCAGCATTGAAGCGCTGAGGATGTTTTTGATGACCAATCAGCTGCACTTGAATCTCGATGCATTACAACTGCTTTATACGATCTTGTTGTTTACAGTTGTCACATCGCTGGCCGCAATTTTTCCGGCGCGCGGGGCCTCACAACTCAGTCCCGTTGAGGCCTTCGGTCATAGCAAATAATTGGCAATCGTCAGCAAATGAGTGCCAAGAAGGAGTATCACATGAGATTGTTCGGGTTGAGATTAATTTTCGGGATTATCTTGCTCTCCGGCATGACGGGGTTCCCCCAGCTTGGTTTCGCCCTGGAACAGAAGCAAGTCCAAGAGTTAGTCAAAATCGTGGATGAGCAGCAGCGCAATACCGGCGACTACACATCAATCGCTTACATTGAACAAAAAGAGAAAGATAAGAGCGACAAGGTGTTCGAGTCACGGGTCTATCGCCGCGATGTCGATGATAAGTGGATGATTCTTATTCTCAAGCCTAAGGCCGAGGCTGGAAAAGGCTATCTGCGGCTGGAAAAAAACCTATTTCTTTATGAACCTAGCATAGGTAAATGGGAGCGTCAGACAGAACGGACGAACATTGTCGGCACGGGTAGTCAACGAAATGATTTTGACGAATCTCGGCTCAGCGAAGAGTATACCGCGGAGTACGTCGGTAATGAAAAACTGGGAAAGTTTGCCGTACATCATTTAAAATTGACCGCCCTACCAAAAATGGAAGTTGCGAGCCCCATCTTGCACCTATGGATTGACGTGGAGACAAAAAATATCTTGAAACGTCAGGAGCATGCGCTCTCTAACAAGTTACTACGCTCCATTTACTATCCCCAGTGGCAGAAAATGTTCTCCAAGTCAAAAGGCGCAGAAGTCTATGTGCCACAGTCCATAAGGATTTTTGATGAAGTGGAAAAGGGCAACTCTACCGTTATCGCTATTCGCGAGGTCAACCTTGATCCCTTGCCAGAGAATATCTTTACCAAAGCCTGGCTGGAGGCACAGAGTCGATGAGCAAAGACAATGGGTCGATGAGCAAAGACAATGGGTCGGTGAGCAGACTTCTCTTGATTTTACTGATGGTCAGTTCCGGCTCCAGCTTTGCCGATGAGCGAGATGAGGCTATTTTCGGGGACAGTTCTTCTGAAGCGATTCCAAGCGAGCCCACGACGGAAGCAGCAGAGCAGAAAGGCTCGCCCCCAGGCAAGCTACAAGCTCAGTCCTTGGGCCTTAGTGCCGATAACCTAACTCTGGGCGCGCGACTTGACTTGCAGCTTGCTGGGCGCCGGGCTAAAGGCTCCAATGCTGAAAAGATAAGCTTGCAGCGGTCGAATTTCTTTGATCTCTATGCCGATGGCCAATTCCCCGGACAAACCCGAAGTTTGCTGCGTTTGCGTTTTTTTGATAACGATCTCAGCCCTGCGAATGGCGGCTCAGCAGCTGGGAACGAATCGAGTCCCAATCTTGCCGTCGATGAAGCCTGGGTGCGATTTAACCACAGTGGCTTTTTTTATACCCTCGGCAAGCAGCACCTCCGCTGGGGGAGCGGCAGATTTTGGAACCCCACTGATTTTCTGGCTCAGGAAACCCGCGACCCGTTTTTTGACTTCGACCAAAGACTAGGGTTGCAGATGATCAAGGTGCATTATCCTGTGGAGCGCCTTGGCCATAATTACTATCTATTGCTTTCCTATCATGACGCCCAGGTAGCTGATGACATGAAAGCCGCGCTGCGGGGCGAGTGGGCCCTCGGGGGTAAGAGCGAGTTCGCCCTTACTTTCATGCAGGCTAAGCTCGGTCAGCAAAGCCTGGGCCTAGACTTGTCTTCGGGACTCGGTGCCGTTGATATGAATGCCGAAGCTGCCTTTGTCATGCATCCGAGTAAGCTCCTGTACGAGGGCGACCTAAATCCTGACGCAGGCGAACTGCCGCAGGAGAGAGAACTAGACAACAAATGGCTCTTTCAGGGCCTTGGCGGTATCGGCTATACCTTCAATTATTCGGATAACGATTCTATGACTTTCGGGCTCGAATACTTTTACAATCAGCTGGGCTATGACAAGCGCGAACTTGCATTCTACGCCTTATCCCAGCAGCAGGCTGATTTCCTCTACTTAGGACAGCAGTATCTTGGTGCCTTTCTTCGCTTGCCACAACCCCTGGCGTTCAATAACTCCACAGTAATATTGTCTGGATTGCATAATCAAAGCGATGGGACGAGCATCCTGCGCCTGAGTAACAGCTGGTCTATCGTGCAGGGACTGAATGCTGATTTTTACTTCAGCCACTGCTTAGGAGACTATGGAGAGTTCTGCTTTGCCGTCCCTGAAAAGTATCGTCTCTTCGTAGAAACAGCTGCGGCGGTTCCGGGCCAGGAAGCCTTGAGCCAACTCTTAGAGCCGCAAACCATCAATACCCTGGGTGTGCGCTTAGTCGCAGAGTTTTAGCAGAAGAATTGGTGAGTTCGGACTCAGATATGGATAGGACTGTTCTTATAGCGCCAATACGGCGTATGCTTTCCTTTTTTCGCAGTCTAGAGCGGCTTCTTGTGGTTTGATGCGGCTGATCCCTCCTGAGTCGGAGGACAGCTAAACAGCCACAAGTTTCTGGCATGAAAAAGGAGAATTGAAGATGAATAAATTCATGGTCTTAGTCGCTCTGACGTTGAGCGCACCACTATTTGCATTTTCCGTGACGAAGACGACGACAGCCCAAGGGCTTTTTTTGCAGAGCAATCCCTATGCTGATTTTAAGGACCCTTACGTAACGCCACAAATTGAGATGATCACCAAAGAGCTAGACGCATTGATCGCGAGTGGTGTGATCACCGCAAACGATTTTATCCCACTCAACTACGAGCCGGGAGTCCTCTTCCTTTCTTTTGTTGACGCTACGAACGATGCACTTTTGCAGGCCTTGGGCCCCGATAACAAACTTAACTTGAAGACGGAGTCGACGGGCATCGCCGACCTAGATTTTTTATTCAAACTCATCGGCGCTACAGAGTTGAAAATCGACCAATATTTGAGCTTTGAAATATCAATTCCGACCGATGTGAACCCTCGCGGCCTTGCTCTGGCTTTAGAATTGTCACCGCAGGTAAGTTGGGCAGAAGAAAATGGAGTCTTTTCCATGGGTGGCAATGAACCGCTTCAGAGGCTCCCTGGCAACCCCGCTCTTTATCGCATAACCATCGGCTGGGGCGATTGCCCCGCTGGCTGCATTAACAACGCTCACCGCTATTATGAAGTTAAGTGGAATGGCGGCTTAGGTCAGTATCAAGTCAACCTGATTGCCCAAACCGGGGATGATCCATCCCTGCGGCCCTAAGAATTAAATCTTAGGCGATGTTCAGGCCTTGGCCTGACCTGTCACGGATGGCAAAAAACGGAGTATAGATTCCGAAAGTCCCGAAAAATCCTCGACTAAAAGCAGGTGTCCATGCCCTTGCTGGATCACGAGTTGGGATCCGGCAATCGCTCGATTCATTTGCAAGGCTCCGTCTGGGTGCAAAATTTCATCTTTCGACCCATGCAGAATCAAAGTGGGAACCCTAAGCTCGAGTAATGCCGCTTCACAATCAAAAGCTTGAGTCGCCTCACGCTGCAGACGTGCGCCCTCAGCATAAGCCGCTTCTGCAAAACTGCGAGACATTTGTTTGGCCATACTCTTCATCAAAACATCGTTCCGGCCGAAGTAGTCAGAGCTGACATAAAAGCGAAGTTGCGCCAGAATTTCATCTGCATTCTCCTGCCACTTCTTAACCCGACCCGTAAAATAGCGACTATGAGGAGCTGTTGAAATCAAAATCAAGGCCGAAATCGCCTTCGCTCTTTGGCAGGCAAAACTTTGGGCGATCATGCCGCCCATGCTCACCCCTAAGACAACAGGAGGGGTGGGGCAGAGCTGAGTCGTAACTGCATACAAGTCATCGACCATGTCGTGCAGCGAAAAACTGCCTTCGTAGATCGTTCTTCCTGATCCTCGGTTGTCAAAAGCGACGACCCGCCATCCTGCGGCAACCAAGGACTTCCCCAGGGTTCGGAAATCATTAAGAGGTCTGGTATGACCATTCACCAAAACGATGGTAGGCTGCGCATCTTCGCCCCAGATTTCATAATGAAGCTGTGCTGAAGGAACCTCAAGGAGTGGCATGCTGCATGTCCTCGGCCGGTAAGGCAACTTTGCTGTGGGTGAGGTAGAAGACCATCATCAGTAAATTAAAGCAAAGGCCGCCAAGAAAATAGATGTTAAAATAGTTAGCTCCACCGGTATAACCGAACGATAGAAAAAGCCTATCAAAGGCTACATGACCAACCCCGGCGCCTCCTGGAGTTAGCGGCAGCACCAAGATCAAGGAACCAATGGGATAGATGACGGCAATGGTTGAAAATGGGATGTTTTGGCCGCCAAACAATCCGGTGATAAACCAAAAAACAAACATCATGATCAGCTGATTTACCAAGGAAATAACAACGGTCGCACCTATGATCCGAGGGTTGCGACCGATAAGTTGAGTGGCATCCTTGAGCAGACTCAGGATTTTGTGTAGCCGGGGAACGCGAGATTCTAACCGCATAAGTGTGCGCTCACCCTTTTGGGGAAAGCGCGCTAGCAGCCAACAGACGAAAAAAAAGCCTAAGGTACCCATCAGAAAAATGACATTCACG
This sequence comes from Oligoflexales bacterium, assembly GCA_044357055.1. GTDB lineage: Bacteria > Bdellovibrionota_B > Oligoflexia > Oligoflexales > JBIKVD01 > JBIKVD01. Next base: position 8,123 of record JBIKVD010000110.1, read on the forward strand.
AATATCAAGTGCGATAAGTTAGGATCATCACGAAGTTTTTCCAGAGAGAAAAAGGAAACCACGGCACCAATCAGGAACAAGCTCATCATACCAACAATGCGGTCTAGCATTACCGACAGGATGATTTTGGGGACAGAAGCGACTCGATAATCACTTTTGACATAAAAGGCCTTTAGCGCATCGCCGCCCACCGCAGAAGGCATAAAGACATTCGCAAATAGACCTATCCCTTGATAGCGAACAGCACGTGAGTAGGGAATGACGACCTCGCACAAGCGAAGCATCAACTGAAATCGCAAGCTGCCAAAAAGCAAAGCTGCGACTAACAGGGCCAATAAATTGACTGGCAAAAAAATCGGAGAGGAAATCACAAAAGTGAAAGACTTTAAGTCCAGTTTTCCTTGAGCCATCGCCCAGGCCAGCAAAGCCGCCGCCATAAGCAGCTTTATGACGAGCTTCAGCGTTGGATTCAGCTTTGCCAGAAAAGTTCTCCGCTCCAAAGTGGACAGCCGTGTTGACACCTCGGCAACTTAATGGAAATGGACAAGAAAGGCACCACGATTCTATCGCGATTAGGGGCATTCCGTCAGGCGCAAGGGAATGGAAGTGCGGCCACCTTGGGTCAATGTCATGCCAAACTGAAGGTCGACTTGAACTTGGGTAGGACTTAAGGGGCTAAGAAGCGCAGCTGGGATCTCTACCGGAAAGCTATCGATATTGTCCGGAAATTGGACAAGCAGCAGCTGCGTGGCAGCTATCCATTCGTATGTTTCGCCTTCGCCACCTGTCCAAGCGGCTGTTTCGTCATAGCCTGCGGCAAAAATAGGTTCTACCTCGTCAAGGGTGACGGCATTTCGATACTTCAGCGAAAGCTCCGCGTGAATGCTACCCTCTGCAAAAACACTCAGCCCGTCTAAGCGAGTGGGACCCTCAAAGCGAATCGCCAGCAAGCTAGCTGGCTTGCACAGTGGCTGCGCTAGGCCATTGGCTTCTAGATCGGTGAATTGGAAGGTAGTTTCCGGTCCCCCATCATAGGCAACCGAAATGGGCAGCGGCGGTGCTGAGAAAACATACTGAAACACAACCGGGATGGAAAGGGAGCGCGCCTCCGGCAAAGTCAACTGCAAAAACGCTAATTGTTGCTGGAAGAGTACCTGCCCGGTCAAAAAGCGGCTTGCAAAACGCGTGTTAGACAGGCGCTCCAAACCGCTCCCAGAAAGCGCCGAGGATGCTGCTTGCCCGAAGGGAAGCAGCTCGTCGAGTGAGGTCTGCCGCATTCTGGAGCCTACCCCCGCACTGCTTTCAAAAGCAGCACTGGAAATGGTGACCCCATCCGCCGCCTCCAAGTCAACGACCAAGCTGGACCAATTCGCCAAAGTGTTTGCGGTTTCTTCACCCCCATCATTGAGAAAGGCCCCGAGTACTGCGGCTCTATCTCCCATTGCAAGTTCTGCTCGCAAGCTAAGAGCGGAGAGCTCCGGCGGCCTCTCCAGGTCCTGCAGGCGCCCGCTGATACCTCGATACAAACTGAACCCCCCTGCCAAGGCTCCTGCGGGTTGTGACAGCTCCACCGCTCCAAAGGACTCGTAACTCATAGACAGTTCACCCAAGTCGGCGCCTGCCCCTCCTTCATAACGGAAAGCTGCCAGTCCCTCTTGAAAATCAATGCTATGAAAGTACTCAAGCTGCTCCGTCATGACGTGGAGAGAATAGATATGACCATCCTCAAAGGAGCTTAGGGGGAATACAAATCGATAAGATTCTGGATCAACGTTCTGAATGACAGTCTGGAAGCTAGAATGGTCATAAAGCATGACCGCCAGGTTATCTAGGAGGCTGAGCCCCTCACCGCTAACAAACGTTCCCGCGAGCCAGGTTGGATCTGTGGTTTCCGATCCCAAGGGAGCCTCTGATGAGCTCCCAGCACCCGCGCCTCGGCCCCCAGATTTTCCGCAAGATGCGGAAAGGAATAAGCCTATCCATAGGAAGATTCTATGCACCGTTGGCCACCAAGATCGAGTCATGTTGCTGGTATCCCTTTATGCTAGCTCTTGAGGACCAAGTTCCAACAGACGCAGCCCTTTCCTAGCAAGATTCTTCGCCTCGTTCACAATGACGGCCCGGGCTAGCTCGTAGGCAATTGTTCTATTTTTTTGTGGTAAAATGCGATATATCCAGTGCGTCAAAATTTTGACTTTGTCTACAAAATGGGAGGCCATAATGGCGTCTACGGAAGCGTATCTGAAATCCTTGGGTCTGGATGCTCTCGGCATCCACAGTGCGGAAACTGTTTTCTATAACCTCTCTTATCCAGAACTCTTTCAACACGAAATCGAATACCAGGGCGGTGATTGGGGTTTGGGCACTCTCACAGAATTGGACGCTATTAATGTGGATACGGGTGTTTTTACCGGACGCTCGCCCAAAGACAAATATATCGTTGATGAGCCGAACTCGCAAAAGAACGTCTGGTGGGCAGGCACTGGATCGGACAACAACAAAATCAACCAGTCCCAGTGGAATAGTCTTAAAGGCATCACGCAAAAGCGCTTAAACGGCAAAAAACTCTATGTGATGGATGTTTTTTGTGGGGCCAATCCCGCCACCAGGCTTTCTATCCGCCTGGTCACAGAAATTGCCTGGAAAGCTCATTTTGCGAAGAACATGTTTATCCGTCCCACCGAGGCTGAGCTAAAGACCTTCAAACCTGACTGGACGATTCTGGACGCCTGCAAAACGACCTGTGAGAACTTTCAAGAACTCGGTCTGCGCTCCGAGGTTTTCGTTGCTTTCCATATTGCAGAACGCACAACCCTGATTGGCGGCACTTGGTACGGTGGTGAAATCAAAAAGGGAATTTTCACCATGATGAACTATTTCCTGCCGTTGCAGGGCATTGGCGCTTTCCATTGCAGCGCAAATATGGGTAAGAAGGGCGACACGGCCCTCTTCTTCGGCCTATCAGGCACGGGCAAAACCACCCTTTCTGCCGATCCTAAACGCTCCCTCATCGGCGACGACGAACACGGCTGGGATGATGAAGGCGTCTTTAATTTCGAAGGGGGCTGTTATGCAAAATGCATTAACCTGTCCAAAGAAAATGAGCCCGACATCTACAATGCCATCCGTCGAGATGCGCTCTTAGAGAACGTTGTGGTAAAAAAGGACGGCAAAATCGATTTTGACGACACCAGCAAAACCCAAAACACCCGCGTCTCTTATCCCATCTACCACATCGATAATATCGTCAAGCCGGTATCAAAAGGCACCCATCCCAAAAACATCATTTTCTTGACCTGCGATGCTTTCGGGGTCTTACCTCCGGTGGCGCGTTTGACCCCTGACCAGGCCCAGTATCAGTATTTGAGCGGCTATACTGCCAAGGTTGCAGGGACAGAAATCGGGGTGAAAGAGCCTACGGCAGTGTTCTCACCATGCTTTGGTGGCCCCTTCTTACTATTGCACCCTACGAAATACGGTGAAATCCTGGCCCGCAAAATGAATGAGCATAAGGCTCGGGCCTTCTTGGTCAATACCGGTTGGACCGGCGGAGGCTACGGTGTGGGTCAGCGCATGAGCATTAAGGCCACGAGGCAGAT
>JBIKVD010000005.1:0-32232 GCA_044357055.1 Oligoflexales bacterium
TCGGAGCTTTTGCGCAATCGTTTTCTGTTTTACCCCGAAGTTTTCTGCACACCGTCTCTGAGAAACGCCAGAACATAGGGTGCGGAAGATGGCCCTATCCAACCATGGGTGGCGGGAGTAGTAGCTCAGTTTTGCCGTTTGCGTCGACAGTGTTTTGGCGCAATCCAGGCATTTAAGACGTTGAATCGTCCTGCCATCGCATTTTCGCTTATAGAACCCAAAACGTCTGGTGCGAGCATGTTTACAAGAGCTAGCCATGAATCTCTCCTCGATAGGGGCAGTAGAGAAAGCTAATTCTTAGATCTGATTTCGTGCAGTGAAATGCTTAAAAGTAGCAACAGCAAGAGGGGGCAGTTTTAGGATGTTGGGATGGTTTAGTCGCACAGCCTTAAGAGGCCATCTTTAGGGCATCAGGCTCTGTAGCCGAAGCCGTCATAACTAACACGCCGTCTGATTTCATCTTCTTCAACAAGCTTACCACTTGGCCTTTGTAGATTTTTTGCTCCTTAAGCTTTTTCGCATCTGGCAAACTATTGATCAACTCTAATTCTTCTGTGATCATTCCGCTTCTGCGTTCATTGAGTGTGGAACGAAGGTTTGCAGCCGCAGTTTCATCTAGCATGGTGAGTAGTACTGCCAGGGCTTTGTTTGACAAGCCATCAACCACCTGCTGGAGCGAGGCCCCGTCTATTTGGGTTAACAGAGTCAGGCTAACCACCTTTTCATCAACGAGACGTCGCAGCGTTGGATCGGCTTTGGACAATGGTTCAGAAAGCTGTTCGGCAATGTCTTCGGTGACTTGTCCCAGCATTTTTTCATAGTAGTTCATATGGGGTAGATATTCGTTGCTTTGTTGTACCTGCATGATCTCGCCAATTTTTGCTGCTATTCTGTTATCGATACTAGCATCGGCTCGTACCTTTGGCATTTGTGCTAAAGCGGGTCCGATTTTGGCAATGGCTTCGGGATCAGACATCTCGTTGATGATCTCAGCTAATTTTTGACTGTCATAGTATTGAAAGAGTCTGGCCATCTCTTCGGTGTCTAATTTTCCGAAAAGAGATCGGACATCTGTGGGCTTTATTTTCAGTAAGACTTGAGAAAGCTCCTTCTGGCGTTGGAAATTTGGCTTTAGCCATGCCTTCATGGCAAGGACTGATTTAAGGGATTCTCCCGCTTGAATCAACCATTCCACCCGACTCTTGCGGGAGTAACCATTTCCACGCATAAAATTGCGCACCAATTCCTTCTTTTCATTTGGTAGGGCCTCGAAGATTAAGTTGGCATTTTCCTTGCCAATGATCTCCAAGCTTGCCATGGCCAAGTCGAGCGAATGATCCAGCATCGAGTTTAGGTATTCGACGAGAAAATCGGCAGCATCCGAATCCACCAAGGTATTCAGCTCTTCGATCAAAACCAAAATGTGGCGATAATGAAACTCTTGAGCCCCGCCACCTGAGCTCTGCCCATCTGCTACCGCTGGTCCCGCAGCGATGGATGTTTTCTCTTCTTTTGGAGCCTCATCCTCTCCCGATGCGCCGCCGCGCATGGATCCCAGCGCCGTCCCGATGGACTCACCAACTGATTTTATGGCAGCACCAATTTCTCCGAATCCCGCTCCAATATTTTTTATGGATGTGGAGAGGATCTTAGCGGGAGCGATGGCGAAAAGGATGATGGATAGGAATATAACCCCCAACATCATAAGAACGAGCGGTTTGATTTCTCCTGCCACGAGTCCAACCTTCTTTTGGAACAGCTCCTCATTTTTACTTTGATCTTTTGCATCTTGCAGGTCTTGTTCTAGTTTTTTCAAATCATCCTGCATTTTTACGGATGATTGATCCTTTTGATTTAGCTCGCTCAGCGTGTCATTTAACTCTTTCTCTAGTTGTTCCTTTTTGGATTCCAAGTCATCAATGGTGGCTTTTGCCTGCCTTAGATTCTCGATGAGGGATAAATCGCGCGGGGGTACGACCAAGCTGGCTTTGCTGAATTTGATCGAGACTTTGCCAAGCCCTCCGCCGCCAAAACGGGACTCTACGAGCAGGCGCAAACTCGTCATAGTCGTATCTGCGACTTCGTCAGAAATCGTCACCAAGATTTCCAGAGACTCTATTTTTTGCACAATCTCAAGATAGCTAATGCTGGTGAGGGAGGAGCGATAGGAACCAGGATCATAGGGAATATCCGTGGGTGCGGCGGTAACCACGACGTTGGCAAGAATATAAAAGCGATCTTTCCCTAAGAAAGGTTCCAGACTGTTGGACACGAGTTCCACAATGCGTCCGTCAAGCATGTCTTTGTATCTTAGGACCTCTTCATTCGGTTTTGCCCGGTCTTTAGCTTGCGCAAATAGAGTCTCATGTGAAATTGACAGGGCCAAAATCATGTAAAAGGTAATAATTGTAATCAGTTGTGGCATTACTTCTCAAATGAATGCAGTTCATATATGTTTTCGGCTAATTAGCTCGCTACCAGGGTTCTTTGCATTATCGTCTTTGCCTGGTACAATTTTCCTACCCTGCAACAGAGTTCGTTGAATATGCAACCAATCGTATTTTCTATCTTAATTCTTTTTTTCGCATTTGCTTGCGCGCGCTCTTTGACCATCTTTACCAATGAAAAGGCAAAGATAATGGTCGTGCAGCCAGGTGAAAGCGCTACCGAAGAGAATATCGGGGAGACGCCAATGACGGTTGATCCCCGTCAACTCGAGGGTAAATTCCTCAAAGTGGCGGCAGAGGGCAGGATTCCTCAGATTATTGTGTTCACCACTTTGCTGGGAGGAGAAACCCAACTATCAGTCAATCTCGCCACCTTCGAGCCTGAAGAGGATCCCAACAAAGATGAAGACAAAGATAAAGACAAAAAGGATGGCGAAGACAAGGCTTCGAGTCTCAACACGATCATGCGAATGCTGATGAAATCCTACCAGCTGCTTGCCAATAATGATGCTGCTGGGGCTGAGCAGATCGCCCAAGATCTGCTCAAAATCAAGGCAGATTTGTCCAGTCCGCATATTATCATTGGTCTGGCAAAGTTCAGAAAAGGCGAGAAATCTGGCGCTTATGCTTCGTTCCAAACGGCAAAATCTTTGGATCCCGAAGACAAAGAGATTGATCGCTTACTGGAAATCAGCAAGTGAGCCTGAGGGACCGGATCAACTACTACACAACTCTGCTCTCGTTTTCCTGTTTTCTATCCCTTGCAAATTCTGCCTTTTCACAGGCCAAGACGGATCAGATCTTGCCTGTTTCTGTTTATGTTCCAAGAGATCCTCTTGATATCGGTTTCATTGTTGGGGCAACCATTGGACAGTCTGAGGACATAGCTTTTGGTGGATTGAACAGTGGCGTCAAGGTCTCTCGGTCTAGCAGCCAGAATTGGTCATGGTTTGTGGGAGCCAATTTGCTCTTGGACCTTGCCAATAGCCGGATCATAGGCAAGGGAGTGAATATCGGTTACGTCTACTATCTCGTTGGTGGCCCGAGATATATCGCAGATCAAATCGGCTCCGCAACTCTCTACGTGCGTCACAAATTGTCCATCGGATTCCTGCTTGAGAGCCATTATCTGCTCTACCATGCCGTAGATGCTAACATCAAAACGAAGCAAATCCAGGGCGCGGTGCTGGACAATAAGGCGGGTCTCGAAATCATGACGAGCTTAAGCCCAACGACTTCTTTTGATATTACTGTGCGGGGTAGTGTTATGCCGCTACCAGCCAGTGAGGATAATCTTGTGGTGAGTGCGGTTGACTTGCTTTTTGGTCTTAGATTGCTGCTTTAGAAACTACCAAGAATCATCCGGGTCTTTTAGGTCAGAGCAAATTATCGGTCGCAGGCGCAGACCCGGCGAAAATCTGTAAAAAGCGCGTCCGCAGTGGTGTCTGGACTCAGGTATCTCTTTCCAACCCTGAAACTCCCATTGTCGAAGATGGAACATCCCAATCCTTGACCTCCTGCAAAAGTCTCATTGGGATTGGCCACGCTGATAACACCGTTCCAATTGAGTGCATTTAGGACGTTCGTACATGCGTCGCTTGGCCCGGCACTACCTACATAGGAGATGATGCCATCGGGAACCGAACTGCCGCCAATATCACTGCACTTTTGGTCGCAAGAATCGCCCCGATCGGAGATATACCAGCAATATAAACCATAGCGGATACCCAGATTGCATTGACTGCGGGTGCTAAATTGGATCTGATTGCCAAAATTTCCGTAAGTGGTCTGCAAGTTAAGGCGAAGATTATAATTGCCTTCGAGAACTCCCGTCATCGTGCCTTGAGAGGTATCGAAGGTGGCGAGAGTTTCATTTGGTACTGGGAAGGTGATCTGATAGGTGAGCACCATGACGCCAAGGTCTGCCAATTCTAGAGTTTTGATGCTGTTATCAGTGTAGGTGACTCTTGGCTTTACCCATATCGTCTGTCCAACTTCCACGAAGGTATTCTGCGCAGAAACCACCAAGTTTTTTATCTCTTTTGGCCTCACCGTTAAGTGAAACTCACCGCTATAATTGTAGCCGCCAAAGGCGTAAACCGCCGTAACTATCACAGCTGTATTATTATCAGGACTTCCTATCGCATTCACCTGTCCTTTGGGTCCTGGCAAGCCAATGGTGACCATCGCGGGCAGGTCAGCAGTATAGTTTGCCTGGGTGGTAAAATCTTCGGGAGTCTCAACCGGGCATGTATAGAGACCTTCGGCAGTCAGCTGAAGCTTTTCTCCAGCCGGAATGGATGTTTTGCCACCGGCGCTTTTGATTCTTAAGGACGACAAAATGGGATCGCCAGCTTCAATTTGGGAAGAATCGCTGATATTCATACCCGTAATCGGTTCAAGTATGGAGGCCTGGATATAGGTGACGCCAATACCTACAGTCGTAACCAGACCCTTCGTATCAGGAGCATTAGAAACCATGGCAACATTTTGATTTCCCGACGACCAACTAACATTGGCCGTAATGTCGGCTTCGGAGTTATCCGAGTATCTTCCTTTGGCGCTAAACTGGGGCTGGCTAGTGCCACAGGCAACCAGGGCCTGGTCCGTAGAGACCTCAATCTCGATCAGGGCAGCACCACCAACCACGAGCGGCTTTACGGCTAGACGATTGCCGTATTGCGCCGTTATATCAGCTGTTCCCTCAGCGAGCGCCTGTATCTGGCCTTGCTTACCGATTTCATTGGAAATGGATGCGATCGTGGCTTGCGCTGAGCTCCAGATAGCCTGATTGGTGATATCTTGTTCATCGCCATTGGCCATCACACCGATGAGACGAGCTTGCAACTGCATGCCAAAGCCAGCTTTTAGCTCTTCAGGCTCAATGCGAACACTGGCAAAATTTGCGCTGGTGATATTCAGACTTACGGACGCTGTTACTTCACCCAGGCTAGCGCCAACGACAAGACTTCCCGGCTGAACGGTGGTCAGAAGTCCCTCAGCGCCCGGTTCATTGCTCACAGTGCCTCGCGTAAGATTCTCAGAGTACCAATGAACCGAGGTCGTGATATCCAAGTTATCGTCGTTAGAAAAATGCCCAATAGCCTTAAGCTGAGCGGGGGCACCGAGCAAGATCTGTGGGCTTTCACTCTCAATGCTGATACCAACAATAGGGAGGGTTTGCACGGTGATGATCTTAGAAGAGAGCTTGCCATGGAAGGATCCCGCGATCGTCGCTTCACCAACTTTGTTTCCCACAAAAACCCCAGGCTCAGAGCTATCTTCCGCAAGGGAAATAAAACTTTCATCAAGAGTCTGCCATTGCACCTGCGGTGTGACATCTTCGGACGACCCATCAGAATAGTTAGCGACTGCAGAGAATTTTGTTTCCTGCCCCAAAAGCATCGTCGAGGGATGTATATCGAGTTTCGAGACGTCGATAGAGCGAACTTCTATAATAACATTTTGAGTCAGATTTCCTACAGTAACGATAGCTTGGGTCACCCCAACCCCTTTTCCGAGGATAGTGTCGGTGCCTTCAACTTCCGCGATCAGAGAATCTTCGGCTTCAAGCCCAAATCCATCTGCCAAGAGCCTTTTTGAGCGGTCTGAATAGACGGCAAAGATCTCTAGTTTTTTTGTTCCACCAGGAAACAATGCAACCTGCTCTGGCAAAACCGATATGGACTCGACGATAGGGTCTTCTACTTTCTGAGTGAGAATTTGCGCATCGTTCTTGATTGCTACCTCAGGCACCGATTCGGTAAAGATTTTATCGAGATCCTTGCTGGTTTGTTGCGCACTTTTGCCTCCTGCGGGGGCTGGTTGCCCGCATTGAGCTCCAGCTAGAAGGATGCATGCAAAAAAACTGAGAGCCATGGTTTTGTTGGCAACCGAGAACTGTTTCCCGACGCGTCTATCTATCTGCATGCGCATGCCCTCCGATAGTCAGCGTGAAGGGCATTGTAAGTCGTGGCTGGACTCGAGAAGCGGACATTAGCATTGATGAAGATGGATTCAAAGCGCGCACAACCTAAACCGGAGCCTCCCAATTCCACCCCAAAGTGATCGATCTGGTTTTCAATGGCGCCATCAATGGTTCTAAGGACAGCAAGGCATTCGTTGCCATTGGCAGCTCCTGAGCCGGCTACATTAGCCGTGGCAGAATGTACGAAGCCCAAACCGCAGATGTCGTCACAAGATTCGCCGCTGTTTCCCAAAAACCAGCAGTAATAGCTATAGCGAGTTCCGACGGCACAAGGGGTATAGACGGAAATATCTACAGATCTAAAATAGTTTTGCCCAGTGAAGGAATCCTGAAACTGCGCACTGATCGTGACAGGGCCCTCGCTAGCCGCAGTAATTAAACCCGAGGCGTTGATAGAGGCCTGACCGGGGATATTGGAGGTCCAGATAATATTATATCCTGGCATTGCGCTAGTATCGCTCACCTCAACTTCGCTGCCATCAGTGAATTCGGCATAGGCATAGACCTGCCTCTGTTCCCCAATATCAAAGGTGGTGTCCGAAAGGGCAATCCTAAAGGCCTCCACCTCAATTGGTGTGACGACAAAATCAACGGAGGCTGTTTTCATGACCCCCTGATAACCAGAGATTTGGGCTGTCAAGCGAGTGGTTCCCTCGGCCACGGTGATAACTTTCCCCTTACTACCGGGCGCATTGGATACGATGGCCGCTAGGCTTAAGCCAGCACCAGAATTGACTTGGTAAAAATCCACGTAGGGGGTAACCAAAACCAAAGAACCATCCGTGTAAGTCGCTCTCACAGTGAGCAAAGTGAAATGATCGAGATCGCCCAGAGCTTGAGTAGGTGTCGGGTTGACGAAAGCTAGGCTGACGATTTCTGCGGGAGTTACCTTAACGGTAATAGGCTTGATAAAATTAGACTCGGTGACGGCACGAACCTTCACCAGACCGCTCACGTTAACTCCGTTGGTCGTGACAAAGCCCTTTGTGCCACTGGTATTGGAAACGGAAACCGCTGACGTCTCGGTTGACTGCCAACTGACAGACTCTGTCACAATAGCGGTCGTTTCATCCGAATAGATTCCGGTGGCCACCAACTGAAAGGTCTCACCCTTTACGAGATCGAGGCTAGCAACGTTGAAGTTAATGTCTACCAGCGTGGCTTGAGTCACTTGCATAAAAGATGTCACTTCATGGCCGCCAAAAGCTGCGATGATAGCAACCCCTCCAGGAAACTTTCCTATCACGCGACCGTTAATTCCTGAAAGACTATCTAAGATGGCAAGGACGGGATCAGAGGTCGCAAACTCGGTAGACGAAGTCACATCGGACTGGGTGCCATCCGAATAGTTAGCAATCACCTGGTAATTCACCCCAAGGCCCCTGGGAACTGAGGCATCCTCGGGTTCTATTTCTAGACTCACGACTACCTTCGCGCGCACGGAAATATCTAACTCATGGGTCAGAGACATATAGCTAGCCGTGAGGCTGGTTGAACCCTCGCTCACGCCCTGGATCTCATGGGTAAAAACCTGGGCTATATTGAGATCTCTAGAGGTCCAGGTAACTTCGTCGGAAATGTCAGCTTGCGTTCCGTCTGAGTAGTGCACATAGACGGTCGGAGTTAGGCGACTACCTTTGTCAACAACTGCAAATGCTGGGTTCGTAGAGAGATGGGTCGGGGTCAACGCTTCTAGACCGATCTTGAATTTCAATTGGGTTGACTTGGCGCCGAAGCTTGCCGTGATGTCAAATTCACCTGGGGCCAAGATTCTCAGCATACCCGGGGTGCTGACCTCAAAAACAGCTATTGTGGGATCACTACTTTGCCATTTGACGATTTCCGTATAATCGTATTCGCTAAGGTCGGAAAATATTGCCTTGGCAGTGAGAGGAACAAATTCAACCACAGGGCTACCGGCAAGACTCTTAAGGAGCAGTTCCGTCTCTTTAGCAAAGAGGACGAGATTGCGGAGCTCGGCGTCGGTCACTTCGATGGTGGCTTCAGCGCTCACATCGTAGCGAGAGGCGGTAACGACACAGGTACCATTTTCCCGAGCATGACCAAGATTGGCCACTTCATAGGGGAATTCAATATAGGACTCAGCACAAGAAGAATAGGACGACACAGCAGTGATTTCTTCTGTTTTTTCATAAGGGAAGAAACCAAACACCGAAAAGCGAATACTTTCGCCTTTCGGAATCTTCGCATGGCTGGGAAACAATTGGATATGGCCGGGGCGCTGCTCAGCAATCGGCAAACTCTCATCTTTGGCCAGCGCAACATCATCCTCGGCAATTTCCACCCTGCCATCGGGTTCGCAACCCAGGTAGAGTAAAAAGAGCGTTAAATTAAGTAGATGCAGTTTGCCCTGTGCGTTCATGGAAGCCTCTCCGTGTTCATACCATCGGATGCAATTTAGAAAAACTTAGTAATGGCGAGATTACCTAATTATAGCGGCATGTTAAATCGAGCAATGCTAGCCTTAGCCATGGCTCAGTTCATGGCTATGCCACTTGTGGCTGCAGAAGCGAAACAAGATCCCGCAAACCTTGGGGTAATCTCCTTTATCGACCCTAAGGGACGATTTGTCATTTTGAAGACCAAGAAGAGTCTCGCAAAGGGGCACCAATTTTGTATGCACGCCGAGGCTGAGCAAGTTCTCGCTTGCACCGGAGTGGCTGTCAGCAAAGGGAATCTGATCGCGGTGCGACTTTCTGCGGAAGAAGCGAAACTCCTGAAAGTAGGGATGGTGTCAGAACTCAAGGATCTCTACATCAAGGACTTAAGTGCCATTGATCCTAGCGGCTTCGTAGAGGTCAGTCAGAAAAAAGCGGATTTGTCGAAACTGCGAAATCTGCTCTTCAAAGAGATTGCCCCACCGGAGCCGGAAAAAAAGGTGGAACCCATTTTGCCGGAACCGATCGTGACCACGATCACGAAGACAGAAATTAAGACAGTCTACCGCGATGTTTTTGGGCCCAAGAAAGGCGAAGATGAGTTCAAAAAAATCGCAGATCAAATAACCGAACCCTCACAACCGACCCGCCCAGCTAGTCCGGTTTCTGAAAGCGCTCCGGCAACAGTGGGGCGAGAAATCACGAAAATCGTCGAAGTAGCGCCAAAAGCAAAAAAGCAATCCCTTAAAATTGACTTACGTTATCTTTCCATACTTTCTCAAAGCGTTGCCTACAATCAGCTCAATTTTCGCACCATCAGACAAGAAAGTGGCAGCACGGACAGCCTCTGGAGTATCAAAAAGACCCCTAATGAGGCCGAGGCTTTGGCTGTGGGTATGCGTTTGCAATGGGTCATCAATTTTAAACATCTCTTGTTGGTTGGCATTGGCGTCAACAGGCACGCTCCTCTGATTGCCAAGAGTCGCTATGATGAGCAAGTGAGTGATTATGAGGCTTCGGTGGAGCAAAGCTTTCAGGCCAATCACTTTTACGTCGCTTACGGTCGCAAGATCCCTCTCCTACATTGGGCTTATGCAAGCTGGGCCGGAGGGATGCAGGTCGAAGATAGTCATCTGGCATTTAAGGCTCATCGAGATGAAAAAGGAAGTGGGATCCAGCAGGAGATCATAGCTTTTGGTGAGTACGCCTATCAACACATGGGTTTTACCGGAATGTTTGACGTCAATCTCCTTTATAAAGATTTTGTGTTTTCGATCGGTTTTGATTTTCAATGGTATCTGCTTACGACTCGGGATGAATTCCAAGGTAGCGTGGTGATTCCCTTTGGAGTCAATAGCACCGCGGATCCAAGGGTGGATCTAAATAACAGTCTCGGAGTCCAGGGTAGCAACCCAGGTCTGGCCCTTATCTTTGCCCTGGGCTACGAACCCTATTAACCAGTCATAACAGGCTGTAATATTTACATTATGCAGCCTTCCATCAAGTTTTCGCCATTCTGCCGATAAGTCAAAGGTACAGCTTTATTTTGGAAGAAAGACAGGCATGTTATGAAAATGCTCTTATTATGCGTAGCGTTCCTATTTTGGAATTGCGAGCAATTGAGCTATAAGCCCGAGGAGACGGCCGTTACCTTTAAGGGTATCAAGGGCGTGAGCCGCACGGGTACAGGCACCTATTTGGTGGAATGGTATTCGCTGGCCGATAACGAAGCGCCCCGAGTGGATAAGTTCGAAATTTATGTGCAAGAAATTGTCAGCGAAGGTAGCGAAGCCAGCGAGACGGCAGCGCCTAGCGAAGAGCCTGTGGCTCTGTATTCTTTAACCAAGACCGAAGATGCCGACGCGATAGATCCCGTGCGTGATAGCGGGATCCTGATGAGCATCGATGATACCCAGTCGCCGGTGAGTTTAGGTAAAATCATTAACTTAGTGGAGAAGAACTCCTTATCATACGAGATCTCTGATCTCGAGCCTGGTAACTACGCCTTTCAAGTGAAGGCGCTGGATCAAAAGGGAAACCGGGATCCCAACACCCAAGTCCTTCTATTGAAGATCCTGCCCTCTGTACGTTTTGCGGGTTTGGTGGCTGCGGAATTTGTGGAAGGGGAGATTCTGCTGACTTGGGACAGCTTTGAGGAGCGTAACGGGCAGCCATTTTATACCGTTTATGAGGGCAACACTTTTAATAAGCCGGTGGAAATTGTTTTTGAGAATTTGGCCCGCATCCCCACCCATGACAAACTTCCGGGCAGCGAGTGGACTTACGGGGTCCGAGTAACCAATAGCAAAGGGGCCGAGGATTTCAATACGGTGGTTAAGACCGTCAAAATCCCGGAGGATCAGTCGGAGTATTTTGGCTGTGTTGATGGCACGGCCTTAGGTGCAAGCCGGGTCGAGCTGCAGTTTGAGTGGCCTTTCCGTGGAGCCGAGCGGGTTAACATATACCGCAATGGCGCCCAAGTGTTTACCACCACGGATCAATCCACCACAAGATTTTTTGATATTGGCCTACTTGAAGGTCAGAACTACGAGTACAGTTGCGAAGCGATCGTGCTTGAAAGCAGCAAATTCGGGACTCGCAAAGTCACGGTCGCGACTTTAAGCTCTAACCCACCTACTTTTTCTGGTATCGCCGGAGCGGCCGTTAAGAGTCCTAATTCCGCGCAGGTGGAATGGGGTGTGGCAACCGGGGTTCCTTCTAACCGTTATTTGATTTATGCCAGCGTCGGCAACAATGTAAAATGGAACGAAAAGGCCATGGCGGAATCCGGGCCCAGTGAGCTGAGTAAAATCATTGAGGGTCTTGGCGATGAGTTGACCTATGCGCTTGGCGTGAGGGCTTGTTCCGCCAATGACGTTTGCGATCAAAACACCAAGGTGATCAAAATCACTTTACCAGATGGCGGGGCGCCTAAGACGGTCGGAGCCAGCGAAGCGAGAGTGGAAAACGGGGAACTTTTTGTGACCGCTCCTTGGAAACCTACGGATGGCGGCATAGCGAAACGCAAGCTCTATATCAAGATCGGAGAAAATCCTGGCACCTCTCTCAGTGAATACACCCTAGTCAAAACCGTGGTGGTGGAGAATATCAATGATCCACCAACCGAAATTAACTATGCCAACCTGCAAGAAAATAAGAAATACAACCTCGTTGTGATCGACGAGGATCCTTCGCTCAATGTTTCGCCCAACTTTAATGTGGTGACCATTGAATCGGGCGACTTATCGCCGCCGGAATTTACGGGTATTTCCGGACTCACGATCGGCGACTCTGGGCTGCAAGAGACGACGCTGATCTCAAGTTTTACCGCGGTTGATTCTCAACAGGTGAATATCGCCGGCGCTAGCCATTACCAAGTCTATATTAAGGTGGGCGGTGGCAATGCCTGTGAAGAAGGGACTTTGCACAAAGAGTTTGCCGCCAACATCTATACGGCGGGAACCGCTTATCAATATGTGGTGCAGAATTTGGCTCCTCGAACCTATTACACGGTTTGTCTCAAAGCGCGCGACGCGGCGGGAAACGTTTCTAACACGTCTTCCTATCTGGGCAAGTCTACCCTTGATACCACGCCGCCGAATTTTGATGGTTTGCAGAATCTGACTTATAGCAAAGAAACGGGACGGTTCACCACGGTTTGGAACCCTAGCGCCTCGAGCGACATCTTGGAGTATCGGGTTCGTATTTGGAAAAACGCGGCCAGTCCCAGCGCTGAGCTCATCCTCGAACTCAAGAAAGGTCATCTCAGCAGTGCCGGTGGCTTTCCATTTGGACCCGAGACCTTTCCTTTTGGTTCTAATAATGTGGTCTATGTTTTGGTGGATGCTTGTGACGATGCGGGCTTTATCCAAGGCGGTACACAGAACTGTACGAGCTTGCCTATGGCCTCAGCCCTCAATGTCACCCTGGAAGACATTGATCCTCCGCCAGGATTCTTGGGTATCGACGCCGAAGGTGCGCAGCAGACACCTTCCGAAGGTGTCATCATCGCCAAGTGGCTGGCTCCAGCCGATTGGAGCGACTATCGCGGGTTTAAGATTTACTTTGTGGACCAAGTGACGGAAGCTCTGAACTTTGTGAAAGACTGCCCCTGTACCCAGGCTGGCTGCCCCTTGCAGCCATTGACCTGCGAGGTGAATGGCCTAGATACGTATCGCACTTACTATATGCATGTGCGAGCCTATGACTCTAACCAAAATATCACCATCCTTGATCCGGTTTCTAAGACCACCCCTAAGCGCACCGTCGATAACACTTCGCCGACTTTCTCGTCAAATTTCAGTCTCGATTTTATCGAAGGAAAATCTCGCTTGGAGTGGTCGGCAGCCACGGACAATCAATATGCCCAAGAGCCTGGGGCCGTGATTCGTTATGAGATCTACCGCAAAGAAGATGCCACCTTTGTTAATGCGCTTACTCCTGACACGGATTTGAGTGCGATGCTGCTAACCACGGTGCAAGGCAGCATGCACGAGGACTCGCAAGGATATGTCAGCGGGAAGACCTATTATTATGCCATCTGCGCTAAGGATGCCAGCAACAATCGTCGCTGCGACGGTAATATCAAGAGTGTGGAAGTTCCGGATATCGTGCCTCCGGTGATCACCAATTTAGCCAGCAACAAGACGCTGGAAAGCAAGACTTGGAAACTGAGCTGGCTTATGTCCGACAATAAAACCAATGCAGCCGATCTGCTGGTCAAGGTCCGCCGTTTGATCTCTCCTTTGTCAACGGACAAAGCTTCCTTAGGGTCGCCGACGATTTCTACTTCTTTGGGAGCCCTTGAGCTGGATGGTTTGACGGGCCCACAAAACGAAGACTCCTACGTGCACTATATGGTGACGATTGAGGACGAGGCTGGCAATCAAACGGATTCCTTTATCTCGATCTATTCGACCAACAAAATCGAAATCGCCGAAGTCCTGCCCAATGAAGGCTTGCTGATCGGCAATAAGTTCCTTGTGCTGTATGGCAGCGGATTTCACAGCAGCACGGAAGTGAGCATCGGTAGTCTGCCTTGTGATGACGTCACCGTGATCTCAAATGAGGTCCTTCACTGCTTAACACCGGAACAAACGCTACAGGGTGACTATGATGTAGAAGTGACAAACTCTGATGGTTCCAGTGATCGCGCACTGGAGGGCTACTCCTACTGCGACGGAGCTTCTTGTGTGAATATCTGTAATCGCCCAAGCGACTGGGGTCCCACTTTTGCGGCAGGTAATGGCACCCAAGTCAATCCGTGGATTTTGTGCACCGGCACCCAGCTCAGCGCTACACGTTCGGCCGGCAATACGAGATATTATCTTCTGGGAGATAACATTGATCTCGCCAGTTTCACCGGTAATAGCTTTGCGCCGATGGCCACCGATGGAACCTATTATTACAGTCATATCGATGGAGATGGGCATATCATTGCCAACTATACTTATAAGAGCGCAGGCACTTCTTTTGTCGGACTGATTCGAAGGTTGGGACCTGATCGCACCATCAAAGATCTTGGACTGGTAAACGTAGATGTCGAAGGCTTGACCCATGTGGGAGCCTTGATCGGCTATGCTGACTATAGCACCGGCTCGACCCTGGACCATATTTTTACCACCGGGACGGTCAAGGGAAATGATGAATATGTCGGAGGAATCGTCGGACACGGAGCCCTTAACATCTATAATTCATACTCCCGAGCCAATGTCACTGGCCGCATGCGAGTGGGTGGTATTGCAGGAGCTAAATGGTACGGTCTTGCTAATTTGACCTCATACGGAAATATTACAGCTACGGGAAAAAGTGATCATTGTCACGTGGGTGGACTATTTGGGCATGTCGATGGTGGTGGGGGCTCAACGTCGAATCTCTTTAACTATGGCAATGTCACTTGTTTGGATGATAATGCCAACAACTACCAATTGCATACTGGTGGTTTGACGGGTGGTACTGCGAACCTAAGTATTTCAGATTCTGCCTCCTATGGAACCGTCAATGGCTGGGACTATGTGGGGGGCGCCTTCGCCTACATTTCGGGTGGCACGATTGATAATGTTTATGCAACAGGCGATACTACCGGGCAGCGTTCCATAGTGGGTGGGTTGATTGGCCATACCAACGGAACAAGTCTGATCAAAAACTCCTACGCTACGGGCAACGTTATAGGCTACAGGCATGTCGGTGGCTTAATTGGCTATGGAACTGGCGATGTTACAAGTTGCTACGCGAAAGGTGCTGTCAGTATTACTACGCCGGCAGGTGATTACGATCACGGCGGCCTGATTGGATATTATAGCGGCAACCAGAAGTCTGTCTATAAGAGCTACGCCACTGGCACCGTAACGGGCAAGTCCTACGCAGGCGGTTTGATTGGGCGCTGGGACCACGGCTGGATCAAAGAGAGCTACGCGACCAATATCATTAATTCCACGGGTAGCGATGTGGGTGGTTTGGTCGGCCATGCCGGTGATGCAAACTATGGAACCGAGGACAGCTATGCCACAGGTACGGTAACCGGCATTAACTCCGTCGGTGGTTTTATTGGACGCTATCGCGCTAACGCGGTTGATCCGTCATATCATATAAAGCGGTCTTATTCCACGGCCACGGTCAATGGGCAGCGGTATATAGGAGGATTTTTTGGCTTTGTTTACCCATCTGCTAACCTATTGACCGCGACAACTAGCTACGCCAGCGGCAGCGTAACGGGCTTAGAAGAAGTCGGCGGCTTTGTGGGGCGGCTGCACGGTGACCACGCGACTAACAAGATCAATCTCAAGAAGGTCTATGCTACCGGCAACGTAACTGGAACGACTTGGGTGGGCGGCTTTGGGGGACGTTTATACTACCGCAATGTTTTTATCTCCGAGGCTTTTGCCAGTGGCGCCGTGGAGGGTGCATCGACGGTGGGTGGCTTTCTGGGCTACAATCCCTATCGCTATACCGCCGTTGAGCTAAACGAGATTAGTGACTCCTATGCTTTAGGAAGCGTTAAAGGGAACGATCTCATTGGCGGATTTTGTGGAGAGTGCTCCAATGTGATGCGACGCATTTACTCTACTGGCAAGGTCGAGCGCAAGATCTCCGGTTCAGGAATCATCGGAGGACTGATTGGACGCATCGTCAACAATGGATCTTTCAGCGGGTTTCCGGATAGTTTCTGGAATGTGACGACAAGCGGTCAGCCAAGCAGCAGTGGTGGTGGTGAAGGAAAATCCCAGACGGATATGCAAACTCAGGCAACCTTCACGAATTATGATTTCTCAGATGTCTGGAAAATTGAGCCCAACCAATACCCCAAATTTAAGTGGCAGTGAAATTAAATGCAGACATCATTTTCCCCAAAGTCACACTCCTGACATTTTGTCTTACACAGGACCTTAGAGCCACTATCACAATCAAAAAGCCATTTGCTTTCTGCGCTGGAACTGTCACAAGTGAGTACCGCCGGGCGCAGCAAGTTCTTGCATTCCGTTTTCTCGCTAGCCGTTAGAGGTTTTTCGTCTATGGCCAAATCTAGTGCTGGCTTTTGACACGCAACCGAAACCGAATCGGTCGGGGAATTTTGTGATTTCATGGTCTGCGGCTTTTCTGGATGTCCCTCGACAAAGGGGGCTTTGACAGAGGTAAGCCACCAATGGCTTGCACGATCGTTGGGTCCGCGGGCCCCCTTTTGCACTTGATAGTGAAGATGGGCGCCACAGGTATATCCGGTGTCACCAGAATAGCCTATGGGAGCCCCTCGTTTCACATAGGCGCCTTCTTTGATACCCGCATCTAATTTGGATAAGTGTAAATAGAGGGACTCGCGTCCGCTGCCATCGGCCCAGTATAAGACCACGTAATTAGCTAAAGCCCCATAACCAGGACTGCATCCTCCGGTTTTACTGTTTCCTTTTGCAAGGCGTACCCATCCGTCTGTGGAAGCCAAGAGAAGATTATATTGAGTCCCAAAATCAATGGCATATCGTTCCTTTGCTTCGGAATGGGAGCCCACACCTCTGGTGACCTGGTAGGACTTGTCTTCTGGCCAAGGGAGGTAATGTTCGTTGGTAGACGCAGCACTAAGGAAAGACTCCCCTTCCCGCGGGCCACAGGCGACCGTCAAACAACAGCAAAGCAAGAGAACAACGTGTTTTGCCATGAAGAGCTCCTTCCCAAGTTATCGAGGCTTTTGATCTGGTGGTCGGAACCCACTCAGATAAAGGAGCAGGGATTTTTGGGTTCCTATGTGACTCATTTTAAGGCAGCTGTGGGGGGATTTGGGGCAGGTTTTGGGGCAGCTTTTGCCCATCGGTTTCTAAGAAAATATGTAGGACAATAAGAGGGAAGATCACCCATTGGAGACGAAAACCATGCTCTTGAAGTTGATAGTTCTATCATTAATGATGTTTGGATGTGAGACGACGCCCGAAGCTTCTGAGACGGAAACACAGGAAGGTGTCACAGCCACTGAGGATGCCGAAGCAGCGACCGTAGAGGATGCAGAAAAAGATCCAGCGGCGGTGAAAGCAAATAAGAAGCCGGGTAAATCTAAGAAGGATAAAAAGCATAAGAAGGGTAAGAAGGGCGACGGAGCCAAAGGAAAAGATGCCAAAGGCAAGGCTAAGAAAGCCGCAGCAAAAAAACCTGCTGAAAAGGCAGGCGCGGAATCGGCTGCTGAGGCACCTGCCGCCGAGCAAGGGGCTAGCGAATAGGCAGCCCGGGTATCACTCGCTCACGGTTGAACACCCACCTCAGAAGAAGCTTAGCAGCCGCTGCGCGGCATGTTTTCCGCTGAGAAAAGCCCCTTCCACTCGACCACTATTGAGCCAGTCTCCACCCACAGCGATGGCGGTGCCGGGAATAAGGATAGATCCTAACTTCTCTGGTTTTGGCGCCCGCGCATAGCGCCAGCGATGATGTCCAAAATGCAGCATTTCCTTTCTTGCCAGAGCTTCATCCTCTCCTATCAAGGTCATAAAACGGGCCAAACACATTTCGGCACCCTTATCCGGCTCCTCGAAGTGCTGAGCAGCAAAAGCATGGGAGCTATGAATCACCCAGTTTTCAGGGCCGTTTTCCACGGATGTTCCCCATTTGCGCTCCATGCATGAAGCAAAACTAATGATTTCATCATCGGCAAAGAAACCGCTGCCTGAGAAGGAAGGAGCTCGTGCAAAGCGAGCGTAGACGGCCAAGCACGGCTGCAATTGGGTCTGGCAGATGGTGCTAAGTTCCATTCCACAGGTTCGCAACAAGGCTGCTGTTTGCTCAAAGGGTAGGGCTAGCACCACCCCGTGATAGCTCGCCGAGGTGTTGCCATCGGCAAAAGTGAGGCGCAATTGCAAGGCATCGCGCTGGAGCTGCGTAGCTTTGGTTTGAAAATTCACGTTGATTCCAGCGCTCAGGTGATGAGCTAGCTGGTTCATGCCTCCCGGTGCGACAAAGCGAGGGCGGTCAAAGGCCAGGACTTTCTGCTGGTTCTGCAAATGCCAAAGCTCGCCCTGCCAGGCGCTAACGAGGCCAGCTTTCAGCATGCTTTCGTGGACTAGCTCGAATTCCCGAGAGCGGACCGTATAGAACTGGGCCCCTAAATCAAAGGTGCCCATCTGCTCCACTCGACGCACGCTGAGTCGCCCGCCTAAACCTCTTGATTTCTCGAAGACATCTACCTGAAAGCCACGAGCCTGGAGATAGGATGCGCAGGATAATCCCGAAACTCCCGCACCGATAACCGCTATAGATTTGCTAGACATCAAGGTCCTTTCCTGGGGATGGGGGCCGACACTGTCGCGCCGTCGCACCAAAAAAATCTGCATAAAAAACGGGCTGGGGGACTCCCCAAGGTGAAGTGATTGATGTAGGTATTTTATGTGGTAAGAGACGAAGAAGATAGATTCAGAACGTGAATCCCAGCCGTTTTAGGGGAGGCGAAAATGCTTTGTTAAGCATGTACGTTTCTACGCCAAGCTCATGGGTGGGTCAACACAGGGGCTTTCAACGGGATGCAATTTTGCTCCAGAATGGTTATGGATTTATGAAATAAACACCAGGTTGGTTTTATTTAACGAAATCATAATGTTACAATTTGACAAATCGCCATAAAGGTGTTTTGCTTTGTCCTACAAAGGACTTTGGGACGATGACCCAAGTTTCTTTCATCCCAGTGCCAATGAGGCGACATTATGTTTAAAATACATGCGGTTACAATATCCTTCCTCTTTGCCTCCTTCTCGGCGCTCGGCTCGCAGAACGCACCCACCGCAGTCACCTCGCCGGAAAAGCTTTATCAGCTTCCTCCTTTTCAGCTCCAAGAAGCCTTGAGTGATATCGCGGTCACGCAGAATATCTGGAAAGGGAAAACAAGTATTGTGAGTTTTTATTTTGCAAGTTGTGAACATGTATGCGGCTTCATCATGGGCACGATGGGCAATCTTCAGAAAAAATATCAGGAAGATCCACGGATCCAATTGGTATCCATCACGACAGATCCTAAAAAGGATACGGCGGCAAGCTTAAAAATCTATGCAGCCAAGTTTAAAGCCGAGAAATCCAAGTGGCTCTTTCTCACAGGGGATCTGCAGCAAACGGTGGACCTGGTTAGCCGAGGATTCAAATTGGCAATGAGCGCAAAAAATCCAGAAATGCACTCGGAAAAATTTGCTTTGGTCGACTCCGATGGCTGGATACGCGGGTATTTCACATCATCGTCCAAGGAGGACTTGCTAAAGCTTGATCAGAGCATCCAAGCTCTTAAGGCGCAGCGAGTGCTGTAGATTCAAAGTTGATCCGGAACATCTAAGCAGTCTCTCCCAGCGGCGATGTAGGCAAAAGAGCGGGGTTATCGACCCTGAGCGGTTCAGATACAATGAAGTCACTTAGGACCGAAGTCGCATGCGGAGGTGGTATGACAACCACAATATTAAAACTAATGCCCCACACGGAACGATACCAAGAAAAACTCGATAGCATTCGCCGAATGTCGGGGAAGCCGTCCACACGGGGTTTGCAGGCAACTGAGCTGACCTGGTTTCTCGAACGAGATGCGCGCCTGCGCAAAGCCATTGATTTGGCTTGGGAGAGTCATAGCCAGTATTTCGAGCAATATCGCGCTTGGGTGGCCCGTGATGAGATCGAGTTTTTACAGCACTTACAGAAAGCCTATGTCAATTTCTATGATCCCCATACGGTGAATCCCTATGTGGCCCTGAATGGCTACGGACCTTGGGTGATTACTTGGTATGGCTCTGTCCTATATGAGACGGGGGGTTATGGAATGTTGGGTTTTGGTCATAATCCTGAGCACGTCGCTCAAGCCATGGCGCAGCCTTACTTGATGGCTAATATCATGACACCGTGTGTAAGCCAGGATCGACTTGCCACCAGGCTGCAGAAGGAAATTGGCCGGAATTGGCGCAAAAAGAATGACAAGCAGCAGCCTTTTGCCAAATTCCTTTGTATGAACAGCGGCTCGGAAGCCATGACCGTGGCCTGCCGCATTGCTGACGTCCATGCGAAGATTCTGAGTGACAAGGGAGCGAGACATCATGGCAAAACCAGAAAATACCTAGCCCTCAAAAGCGCCTTCCACGGACGAACCGATCAGCCCGCCCAAGCCTCCGATTCCTCTATGCCCAAGTACAAGCAGCATCTGGCCTCGTTTGCAGAACGGGATAACCTGTGGAATATTTCCTGCAATGACCTCCCAGCACTGCAAGAAGCATTTGCAAGAGCGGTTCGAGAGGGCGTTTTTCTTGAGGCCATGTTTTTAGAACCCGTTATGGGCGAGGGCAGCCCAGGGACTGCGATCACTCCTGCTTTTTACAAAATGGCCAGACAACTAACTCAGGATCATGGCTGCATCTTGATTATCGACTCTATTCAGGCTGGATTGCGGGCTCGAGGAACCCTGAGTATTGTTGACTATCCCGGATTTGAGGACCTTCCTACTCCTGACATGGAATCTTATTCGAAAGCCTTAAATGCCGGTCAATTTCCCCTGAGTATTCTCGCTCTCAGCGAGCAGGCCGCTAATCTTTACCGGACTGGCATCTATGGCAATACCATGACGACAAACCCTAGGGCTCTCGAAGTGGCCTGCGCCGTGCTAGATCATATCACCGACGAGCTGAGGACCAACATCGTCGAGCGTGGCAAGGAGCTAGTGCAAAAACTTGAAGAGCTACGGGTCAAATTTCCCGAGATCATCACCTCTGTGCGTGGCACGGGCCTACTCATCTCGGCGGAAATCGATCCCAAGAAATTTAAGGTCGTTGCCGCCAACGGTCTGGAAACCTATCTTCGCATGAATGGCATCAATGTCATTCATGGCGGCGCTAATGCCATCCGCTTGACGCCATGCTTTGATATCTCGTCGATAGAAATTGATTTGATCATCAGTAAAATCGCTGATGCTTTCACCCATGCTAAGCCATAACGAAGCTATGCACAGGATGCAGTGCATAATATGTTAAAGTTACCCACCGCAAGCTGAACGTTTTTGATCCGCACACGCCATGGCTTGATCGAGCGGCAGGTCTTTGCATATTCCTATTTCATTTAAGCACCACACCGCGCAGCGATCTACGGCTTGAGGATTGAACTGCCGGCAGTCCTGCACCCATTGGCCAGACTCCTGACATGTTGCCACAATTCTGCTGCATTCGTCGCTCGGCTGGGGGCTGGCAGGATTTTGCGGTGACACTGGATTTGGCGCGGGATCTTGCGGCTGGGCCACCGGCGCGTCTGTTTCATCGGTCCCGACATTGGGTTGGAGGATATTTCCGAAGGGATCTTTCAGTTCGTAGGGTAAAGCTTGTGAGCCAGTCATTTGTTTGAAAGCAGCAAAAGAGGGTTTGGGGCTATTGTCTTGGCGGAGCAAACCGAAACGCTCGTCCGCGAAACCAATGTCATCTCGCATCGAAAAATAGAAAGCCACGGCGACGGGAGCGTCCCCTCGTCGGTGATTTTTCTTGATTTGGTCAAAAACAGTCGTGACATATTCAGCGGCGCGATCCTCGCTATTGCCCTCTCTCGTTGGATCATTGGCCGGGTTACCACCGGCTGAGGGAGTTCCTATTTCAGTTAGCCAGAGGGGAAGAGAAAAGGCCTGATGCCATTGATTGACGATTTGGTCGATCTCTTGACGAATGGCAGCGGTAGTTCCAATAGGACCATAGGTGTGAAGTCCCATCCCATCGAATTGACTCTTATCTACGAGCGACATAGCTTGCTTCATTTTGTTAAGTCCCTCGGAGTTAGATTTGGAAAAGCCCCCCACAACAATGCGCGAATGTTTAAACAAATCATGTGAACGAATTTTTTGCACCGATCGCTTAAGAATATCGGCAAAGGTTTCCATATGCAGTCCCGGATCGTAACCGCTACTGCGTACTAGGTCAGCTTCGTTCCAAATCTCGAACGCATCAACAAAAGCACTTTGTTCAGCAAGAAGGGCCAGCGCGGAAGACAGGCGCTGCTCATAAGTGCGGACGTATTCTTGCATTTCTGCACTATTGGCCGCGCTTCTCTCGGCATTTGGTTTGCCCATGGCTCCATTCATAAGCTGATAGTCGAGAAGAATGAGGAGATTAAATCCGTTTAATTTAAGCTCTTTGAAGAGATTGGGATAGGTCTGCAGTTGATCCCACCACAGTTCAATCCTCAACCAAGTGACCCCTGCTTCCTTTAGGGAGCCAATCATAGCAGGGGTAAAAAAATCCGCGCTTGCCTTAACATTCATGCCAAAGAGCTGCTGGGGATTTGCAAGATCCACGCGAACTTGCGCCGCCGAAAGTTTCGCCAAATCTTGTTGATTAAAACCTCCCCCCCCAAGCCGACTAGAGGGTGCGGAGGGCATCGGTTTGCACGCCAAGGCGATAAACCATGGCAACAGCAAGAGGTAAGAAGAAAACCGCAAACGGACCTCCCTTTCAAAAAAATACGTGTGCTTATGATAGCATGATTCACTTATTTGGGTAGGCCTGGATCCGGTTTTGGGGCCCTGCGCTTTGGCTCTAAGATATCAATTAGATGCAGGAAATAGTTTCCTAGGCACCCGAGCTCCGCAGGTCACCCTTCCTTGACTCAGCCCCCCGGACTCTTGGGTGTCCACTCGTTCGTTCGCGGAGGCAGCATCTTCTTGCAGTAGGACTAACGGTGCGCTAAATCTGCCCCTGTAGAGGCCTTTAATCCCTCTTTTCGTTTGGCCCTTATTTTGGAGAATCATCATGCGGATAACCAATTTGCTTTCTGCTCTTAGTCTTTCCCTTGGCGCTGTCACCGGCATCGCAGGAGAACCTACCCTACCTAACCCTGCAATCGAGGTGGGAGTTCCCAACGAAATCAGTTGCAAAAGCACTGACGGTAAACTTGAGGCCTATGTGTTCCTGGGAAGTAATCAACCACTAAAGTTGATCGTGACGACCGTTGACGACCAAGGCGCTAAATGGCCACGAGACATGGCTGGCTTGTTTGAGACGGATACAGTTCTTGGCACCTTGATCTCAGGCTATGAGCCCCTGCTGGCCGATGCAACCCAATATTTTACCTTGGTTGTTCCGGGAGTGCTGGTTGAACTTGGTACGGAAAAGGAAGTTAGCTTCGAGACTCAATTGGTTGAATCATGGTCAGGTGGATTGTGGTTCGGAAACACAAGGCCGGCTGGCACTTCCGTTACCAATCAATACACCAGCATGGCTTGCAAGGCGCGCTTTGTCTATCTTCTGTAATGTAGAAGAGCCAGCCTTGGGAGAGTCTTATACCGCCAGTGCGAGTTTGTGAGTCATAAGGATTCGTTCTTGTTGTCCCAATAGGGCATCGAGCTGGCTTGGACTTTTGTCCGAAAAATGTAGCCACTGCTCAATCCTATTTTCCGTCAAAAGCACTGGGCAGCGATCATGACCGGCGGCAAGTATCTCTGGAGGCGGTTCGTCAGTCACGATCGCAAAACCAAAGTGCGGCTCGTTTAAGTAGCTGGCGTTCGGGGGGATTGCTGACGCTGTGGTTGGCGCACTGGAAGGCAAGCCGGGATGATCTGCAGAGAACGCCGCGGGGCTAAAGATCACGGGAACCAAGAGATCTACCTGATCTTGCGGCTGAAACTGAATAATGATTTTCCTTTCAATCGGATCCTTCTTTTCAGTTGGGGTCAGTTTATAGGGTTTTCCTGTCGCCAAGATTTTGGCTTTGCGCTCGGCGGCTTGACGAGCAAATTCTCGCCTGACCTCCTCCAAGGTTACGACACCTGCACTTAAGAGATCTGTGACGGCGACCCATTCAAAGAATCCTTGCAAGACGACAAAGCCATGGTGTTGGCGAAAGGCAGGCTCCCAGAAGGGGCTCTTTAGGTTGTCACGTCGCGCATTGAAAGTCGTGTAGCGACTAGGGTCTTTGATATGAGCGGACGGGTACGCGCCGTAGCGCATCAGGTCGACCACATGGCGATGGCCCTCTGCATAAATCACCGGTGCATAGGACCCAGGGTAGATGCGATCTGATAGTGGAGGGAAGCGTTTTGGTTCGCGGGTTTCGGCGCGATGATAGTCATCCTCTATTTGTTCCCGGACCCACATCGCGCCATATTTACGGCCGAGGTAATCCATACTTCTCTTTACCAGTGCGGAATAGCACATATGAATTCCCTTAGAGCGATCTGAGCAAAGGCCGCAGAATCTATTGTTATCAGATAAATCGGCATCCGGATATTTTCTGCCCCCAAAGGTACCCGCCAAAGCTGCGGGTTAACACGTCAAAATAACAATCTCCAGACTTTGTCGATGGAAGCCGTTGGATTATTTGCTATCATTTCAAAAATGCCCTCTTGTACAAAGCAAACTTCCGAGAGGGCTTACGGTCTTCATTGGCTGTCTGCTTTCCACTATGCCGCTGCTACAAAGGTCTCTATGAACAGATTCGAATTGCCTTCCCATATTGACGATAAATTTGGGCCAGAGCATTTTCCCATTGCTGCTGAAACGAAAAATGTGACTTTTGATTGCGGTCGAGTCTACCTGATCTCTTCTCTGGGCATTATAGGGATGATCAAAATATTTGAACAGTTGAGAGAGCGAGGTCTAAAAATAACTTTTGAAAACTGCAATGCCGTACTAATGAATACCGCGGCGATGATGAGCAAAGATTTTATGCAGCCTGCCGAAGTCGTGAGCATGAAGCTGCCTTTTTTTTGCGAAACCTGCGAGGAATCCTATAGCGTTACAGCTGTTACAAAAGATTTACTGCAAACAGATTTCGATCTTGCCCCTTACCGCGCTCAGGTGATCTGCAAGGATGACAATTGTGAAATTGAGTTTGATGATGTGGAAGACACCTTCTTCATGATACTGGGAAAATAAAGCATGGATTCCAACTAAACCTTTCCGCGACTATAGCTGTCCCCAGCGGTGTAAATCAAAATTTACTTGAAACACGATCTCAGCTGTCGCGGACTCAATGGAGGGAGATAGTTCTTTGAGCATTTCTAGGAATCTGGATTTAAACTGCAGCAGTTCATTTTCACTTGCGGCGATGACCGTGGTCAATGAGTACTCGTCGTTCCTCAATTCTGCCACTCTTTGCAGGGAGATAAGGCGCATCTGGAGTCGCCAGGCCTTTATCAACTCCGAATCTGGCGCCAGGTGGATCGCGTCTACTTTCACTTTTAGGCGGTTCTCGTCTTGCTCGAGCACTCCAAGATCCAAAAGCGTCTGAATTGCTTCTTTCACTTTGCGCTTAGAAAGCTGAAAATCCTCAGCGATATCTTGGGGGAACTGGCTATAACGTTTGATCAGGAGTGCCATATGCACGATCAAATACACCGGGTCGCTGTAGTATTTTTTCTTAATAGCCTCATCATCTAGGAGCTTTAATTTTAAATTATCTTCGGAGGTAAGCGATTCCTGACGCATTTTTTCCAGGCGATGCTTGAGATCGGCCTTTCGCCGATGGTAGGAACAGCGACTGTACTCCAGGAGAGTGGCCAAATACTCACGCTCCTTATTCGGCAGGTTTAGATCCTCGGCGATGCGAAACAACTGATCTTGATTTAAGTCGGCATCGCCGCGGAGAATCTTAGAAAGATAGGACTTGGGGATTTTTGCGGAAGAAGCGATCTGAGTTAGATTCGTTTTTTTACCGACTGCAGAGGCCTTAACCACGTGCCGGAGCACGCGACGGTAGTCATTTTCGGTATAGATATTCATAGATTGCTCGCGATGGTTATCCTTTAGGATAACACACTCCACTTTGTGATCCACAATGTTCTTTTTGTTAAAAGAGAAGCGCCGTAAAGTCATTCTATAAAATCAAATCAAGGGAGGTTCTTTTATGAAAGTGCTTGTCATCAGTGCTTTGTTTCTTTCGAGCCAAGTTATGGCATCGGCTTTTCCCAGTCTGAGACAGCTAAGCCAGGGTAATTTTGCGGTCAGTCAGGGAGAGCGCCAGGACCCCCCGGAGGCTCCAAAGAGCTGTGTGGATTTTAGTGGTGAGTGGGTGGGGGAATGCACCGATCACGACGGCGATGTTATGTCGGAGGAAATGACCTTGGTACAAGATCAATGTGACTCTCTTTCCTTCGTGGACGATGAGGAGACCCTAACCGTCACTTTCGGTGTACCGTTTATTTATGATCTCTCAAAGATGAAGGTGGACCCTATCGATGGCTACTTCTTGGGCGTAATGGCTTGGTCACCGAGTTTTGAAGAGTTAATCTTTCCTTTATCTATAGCAACGAAGTTTGACGTAACCCCAGTCATGAGTCATTCTAAATCAAAGTACTTTATGGATGGCGAACAACTCGTTACTACAACCACCCTAACGACGGAAACGGTCACAGACCCGTCGATCCCATTCATCTGGAGTGAGACTTGTATTTACAATAAAGTAAAATAATTCCCGAGCTTGATCGTTGGCCGCATAAGATTCCGAGGGAACAGGAGATCTTGATGTTGCAGATGAAAAAATGGGTACCCGCATGCCTGCTTTTGTGGCTTTTGATGGGTTCAAGATCTTATGCGATTCCTTATCAGGAGTATGTCACCGCCAGCATCGGTGGTTGGGCCGGCGGGGGTGGTGGCAGCTCCTTTCACGCACTCAATCCCTGGTTTCTTCGCAAACAGCATCCCCTCGTTCGCATCTGCGTGATAGCCGATGCGGATTTCCGACTGGATGATCTAGCAAATGTAAATTACTACGCGGCTATTCAGAGCGCCTGGGCCTTCTGGCACAATCTATTCCGACCCTATGAAACAGCTTTCCGTGATCACCTACCCAATCTCAAGACGATTCACTTTCAGAATTGCAATAAAAATAGCCCTCAAGATCGGTATGACGATTTTGATCTCTTTGTGCAGTTTGGCTATTTGCATCCCGCCCAGGAGGCGGAAATGGCCAAGCTTAATGGGGATTTTGCTCAGCACGTTGGCTTTGCGATTCGTACGAGCTATGACACAGTCAATTTGCGAGCTAAAGGCTTTGTCTATTTGAAATCTCCGGCGCAGCTGCGCCAAGATCTGCCCTTCCCCATCTTTTACGGAGTAAAACAACTCTACCTTAACTTGGTTCATGAACTGGGACATGTGATGGGTTTTCAGCACACCTCGTCCCTCACTCGGGTTATGGCTGCCGACGTGCCCTATAGCTCGCTAAAAAGAGAGTATCCCCCAGAGATTTGGGCTTTGGATGGGGGGTCAATCACCAACAAGCAGTGTGACCTATCCCTTAAGGAGCACGCGGTAGCTTACAAAGCCTTAAGCCTCTCAGAGGACGCGGAGTGCTACAAATTGCGGTTCAAAACGAACTCCATGGGTGGAAATTTTCTTGAGATCTTGCCCTGGAAGGAGGAACTTAAGAGTTTTGGTAGGGCCTCAACATTCCAAGCTCAAGAGCTCTATGAGCAAAGGCTGACAAGCAACGAATACCGCATTTGGCTGCCGCCCGAGCAATTAGTCTTTCCCAACTATGCAAATTCGGACTTTATGCTTATACCCATGGCGATCCATTCTGTGTATAAAGTGATCGTCAACAAGCAGCCCGTCATCATCATTAAAGACACGAATACCATGATTTTGCAGACCGTCTTCGATGGTTTCTTCTACACCAATCTACAGCTCGAAAAGGGGTTCCCGTTGCTGGATTAAAGGAATGATCCCGGACTGCCGTTTTTAACAATGCTCTTATAAAGGAACGGAAGTACCTTGAATGTCGGTCACGCTACCAAGGCACCCTTTGCAGGGGCACCAGTCGTCCATGTCCAACTGCCCGACAGTTCTAGCCAAGCGACGGATGCAGAACGGATCCAGCTCGATGGTCTAAGACCATTGCTGGAGGAGCACCGCGTGGCTATCGAACACGAACTGGGAGCTCCCTTTGTTTTTGCGGAGGGAGGGAATCACAGGTGGATGGTGGGGCCAGCCAAATACAACTCTCATCTCAGCTCTCGGAAACCTGCAACTTCGCCAGAGATCTATTTAGATCGGGACGGGGGAATCTTAATTTGTGATGGAGCTAGCTGTTCAGAAGTTATGGAAACTTTTAGTTATCTGCGTTCACTTGGGACTTTCGCGGGTGGTGTTTTTGAAATCGCCTGCTGCAAAGACATCCATGCGGCTGTGAAGCGGATTCAAACAGAGATCGCAACAAGCTATCCTGCGTTTCGTATGCGCAGCCTGGATTGGGAGAGAATCTGCGCGCAATTTATCCCGCAAGTCATCCAAGAAAAGGAGACCCTCCGAGCTATCCACCGGATGCAAGAATGGGTTGCGAGCTTAGAGGATGGCCACACTTGGGTTAGGCCCTCCAAGCCCTATGCGGAATTGCCTTATGGCTTGCTTGTCAGTCCTGATAAGGCAACCTTTATTCGCGTTCCCAGAGACACTCTGGGCTGGCAGGCGGGGCTGCGTCCAGGTTTTGAGTTACAAGAAAATGACCTCGCTACCTGGTGGCGACGAACAGCTTCGACCGCTCACGCGAAATCTCTCGTAGTCGGTCGGCGAATTTTTTCCGTGCCAGTCGGAACCGTCATGGATTTAAAGGCTCGCTCTCCTGAGGGACGCGAGATTAGCTGGCGAGAAACGCCTGTGAGGCCGACTTGGGATCCCGTGGCGCAATGGCGATGTCTTCCTTCCGGGTTTGGCTATATCAAAATATCGGCCTGGCTTCTGGGCTGTGAACTGGATGAACAGATCGACCAAGCTTTTTTAGATTTTCAACATCTTCCCATGATTATCGTCGACTTGCGGGGAAACCCAGGTGGCAACCTGGTGCTGGCTCAGTCCTTCAGAAATCGCTTTCTCAAGAAGATAGGGCCCCTTGGGTGGATCCAAAATACGGTACCAGATGGATCGCTCTCTCCGCTTCGCTCCATTGTCGGGATGCCTGCCGAACCGCGAAAAAGTTGGCTGAAAAAAGTCCGCTTTCTTACCGACGCGCTGACCTACTCGGCCAGCGAAGATGCCCTGCTAGGGCTGCAAGGTCAGGCTCATGTTCAGGTTGTTGGGCAGAGAAGCGGCGGTGGCAGCGGACGTGTGCGCAAACTTCGCCTCTTTGATGATTGGGATTTAACGATCAGCACCTCATTGACCTATGATCTTTCGGGTAACTGCATTGAAGGCGCAGGCATACCCGTGGATATTCCGGTGCCATTTGATTGGAAGTCAGAGCAGGATATGGTGCTAGAGCGCGCCCAAAAGTTTTAAAGAAATAGTCATCCAAATTGTCATAGCTAAGACGAGGCACAAGTCGGGCCCAAGCAAATCTAGTTCCCATTCTTCCCTCTTCCCACGGCTCAATAGCCATTCAGCCGTGTGAAACGGCATCTTTACTTTTCTAGCAAGATTCCCGAACCAGAAAAGACTTGGCCTGGAAGTTGCAATCTGCATGCTTGAGGGGGTAGCGCACAACTGCGACAAACCATGGAGGAACGGAACATGAAAATTTCTTTGGATAATGAAAACGGTCGAGTGGCTGTGCCGATCGCGCTTTGGTTTTTAGGAGTTCCAGGTTTTCTGGTGATTATTCTCTGGTTTTTCTTTTTCAGGGGTAACTGAGAAATTATTTTGTGACCAGTCGTTTAGCCGCCTATAGGCCTTCGCTAAAAGATGACAATATTTTTGAGGAGACGAATCATGATCGGTACGCAAATGAGAATGAGTGTCTCTAAGAAGATACAGACGGAAGAGAATCCAAAGCCCAGCCTTGCAGCGCTTGCTTAGCATTGACCGGCACGATTTATGCAGAACGAGTACAACGATTTAATTTAGGAGGACCTATGAAAAGAATGATGTGCACGAATCCAGCAGCCTGGGTATTCACCTCGATTCTCGCAGGTGGAGTGGCAACTGGGCAGGCGCCAAATATCCCTAGGCGACAAGATAATGTTATGAACCTGGATGCTGACAATACCAAAGTCAATCCAGACGCTGATAATACGAGAGTGAATAAGCGTTACGACGGTAAAAAGGAGTCAACCGCCGATCAACAAAGTAATGCTAAGGACGCAATGGAAACCACTCGCCGCATTCGTAGTGCGATAACAGATGATAAAACTCTTTCTACCTACGCTCACAATATCAAGATCATTTCTCAAGATGGCGAAGTTGTATTGAAAGGACCCGTCAAGAACGCGAACGAAAAAATGGTGGTGGAGAATATTGCCACAAAAATGGCGGGGACTAGGAAAGTGACGAGCCAGCTCGAAATTAGCTCTAATTAGGATTTCAACTAGCTTAAGATGTTTTTAAAAAAAATTTTCACAACAAAGGAATTTACTATGTCACAAAAACACACCTCAGTATTTGCCATCTTTCGTGGTCGTGAAGGAGTTGAAAATGCGGTTAATAGTTTGAAGGCTGGCGCCTTTCGTAACACGGATATTTCCGTACTATTTCCAGATAGCGCTGGCACAAAAGACTTTGCCCATGAGAAAGCAACCAAGGCTCCGGAGGGCGCTACAACAGGCGGTGCTACAGGTGCCGTGCTAGGTGGAGGTCTGGGGTGGTTAGTTGGTATTGGAAGTCTTGCCATTCCCGGGGTTGGGCCACTAATCGCGGCAGGTCCTATCATGGCGGCGCTTGCCGGAGCCGGTATTGGTGGAGCTCTCGGTGGCTTAACGGGCGCTCTCGTAGGGATGGGTATCCCTGAGTACGAAGCCAAGCGTTATGAAGGAGTCGTGAAAGACGGGGGAATATTAATATCCGTTCACTGTGACGGCTCAGATATGGTCAAGCGCGCAAAAGAGATCTTCATTTCCGCCGGTGGAGAGGGTATCGCTTCTTCGGGAGAGTCCTCCAATATAGTGAAAGGCACGGAATCGTCTGAATATAAAGCCAATGAACCTTGGCGTAAGAGCGACGATTACCGTAGCTCGGCGCTTTAGGCCAAGGGAGCCTTGATAGGCTTCTGAAGGTCAGTTCATTGGTAGTTAAGTGTCCCTTTCTGCAGCGGCGTGATCGAAAAGTTGGTCAAGCGACTGCGCAGGAAGGGGCACTCATTGCTCCTTCCTGCGCAGCAGCATCCTGTGAGAAATACCGTAGTAAGACTGTCAGCATCTATTGCTTTCGCTAAAGACTGCCGATGGCAGGACTGATTTTTTCAGCTTTACAAGTTTGCATATCAAGGGCTATAACCGGAGCCGCGAATTTACCAAGGTATTTGCTATTTCCTTAGGTCTGGGAGTCCTTGGCACCCTACTTCCCTTTTCCATTGTGGAAGGTTATGTCGAATTTGCAAGAAATGGTCTTCGCCTTATTGGAAGATCCTGAACGACGGTTTTAGCGCCGAAGCTGTCGGCCTAGCGGCTATTTATTGTGAACTGCAAGCAGGGTTA
The DNA here is from genome assembly GCA_044357055.1 of Oligoflexales bacterium. GTDB lineage: Bacteria > Bdellovibrionota_B > Oligoflexia > Oligoflexales > JBIKVD01 > JBIKVD01. Next base: position 31,642 of record JBIKVD010000005.1, read on the forward strand.
TCAGAAGAAATTCTTTTCCGCGGGCTTATCGCCAAACGACTCATTGGCTCCTACGGATTTAAGAAGGGAAATGTCGCCCAATCCTTAATATTCTGGCTCTTGCATTTCTTACTGGTCGGAGTGGTCACAGGCGCTTGGATTTCTTTGCTGCAGCTCACGGTGCTAGCAACGATTTTCCCTATCGCTTTGTTAATGGGGTATGCAAATGAGAGACTGAACGGGTGGAGTCTGGTTGCTTCCTGGATTATGCATGGAGGCATGAATTTCGCGACTTTCTTACTTCTCGCGTACTTGCTGATTTAAGCAATGATCTAACTATTTATCCTTGTCTTGGTGCCGGATCTCATAGAGTAACCACCCATTACTGTTAAGACTCTTTATCCCCAGGAGCGCAAGGTCCCTCGCCTCCTAATCGACAGTCCCCATGGATTTGACATGATTGCCCCAAAAGAATTCCAGCCGCATTCTCAAACCATCCTGCCAGCTTAAAATTCAAAATGATACGGCTAAAGGAACACGGATCTTGCCCACAATTTTCTAGATAGACGAAGGTCCTATCACTCTTGTGGCGGTGAGAAAATGTGGTTACAA
>JBIKVD010000421.1:0-3474 GCA_044357055.1 Oligoflexales bacterium
TGCGCTTTTTCTCATAAATGAGTTTTGCGACTTGTTCTTTCCCACTGCCGGTGGGGCCTGTTATGAGAAATGAACAGTTTGGTGCTTTCGAAATGACCTTTTCAATGAAATCCGTCATCTCATTTGGCGGCACTATGCCGTAGGGATATTTTTCGATGATTTCATTTAAATAGCTATATTTTAGCTTACGTCCCGTACGCTCTGGTTTTGATATTTGGAGAATACGACCATTTTTGCAGTCGGACACATGCTTCGCTGTGTCAAGAATTGTCTCGAGTTCCTTTTGATTTTCGATTGGCTTTCGCACATAAAGCGATGCACCTGCCTTCAGGATTTCAAAATTGTCTGATTGATTGAGATCTGACGACATGCCGACGATGATGAGGTCTGGATATTTTTCCTTCAGTTCGCTTATGACTTCAATACCCTTAAGGCTTGCATCGGGGGTCAAGTGAATATCGACAAGTGCGTAGTCGACTGAATGCTTGCCTGTGAGCCAGGTTCTAAAATCGGACAGCTTTGGGCAAATGGCTACCTTCATACCGGCGCTGACGGCGATTTTTTGAAGACTTGCAGCGTCTCGCACATCGTCTTCTACAATAAGGATCTGTTGGTCTTTACGCATGAGGCATCCATTGTTGGCTAACAAGCTGATAATAAACATATTTTACCTGATCTAGAGGGTATTAGACATCTTTAGGGAGAACAAAAATGCAAAAAGCTCGAGCGAGGGCCCGAGCATTATTTGTAAGATGCTATATTCATTATCTATTTCGTAATATGTTCCTTGCAGTTCCGATTCCTGTTCGAATTGTTTCTGCAGCTCCAGAAGCCATGCGAGAAGTTTCATTGATGTTGCGATAATTCGATATGAAACTTCCCATGACTGCAGAACCATGAGCAAAGCTTAGCTGACCTACTACCCATCCAGCCCTGAGAGCCTTGACGGCAAAGCTACTGATAATGGCACATTCAATGCAAAAATAAATGGTGCTGATTCGAACCAGTTCCGCATCGATCATCGCAGCCCCGGCGAGGATCATTGGATCATTGCGAAGGGCTCCAAAGCTTGCAATCGTATCAGAGCTTGCAAGAAAAAAACTATGGATCTCGTAAGCAAGTGCTGCAGAGGGTAAGAAAAACATCTCAAGAATGATAAGTCCAAGCCACCATTTCATAGGTTTCCAAAGACCTAGCATAAGTGCTGCTGAGACGAGGATGAAAGAAATGACAATGTAAGCCTTTATCCAGCCCCTAATCGCTGGAAGAAGGTTTAGAAGGTTATTGTAGATAATACCTGCCTCATTTTTCACAAAACCTGCTTCCACACTACCGTCCCCGGCCCAAAACCCTAGTACACCTGGAATGAGACCGCCGCCTGTTAGAATTCTCTGCATATCAAACCACATTTGATCGCCAAATCCTTTTAGCCCCAACTCTTTCTCGTTAACATTAAGCGCATCATCAGTTCGAGGTCCTGCCTTGCCCTTGATATAGCTGACAAGAGCTGATGCGATGACTTTATTTTCGAGAGCTTCGGGTTCAGTAAAAGCGATGGCTTCATCAGAGAAGAAACTGGAATTTGAATCTTCAATTTCCTTTAGATAGCCAGGCATTTTTCGTTTTGCCCAACCTCTTAAATCTGCTTGGAAGTGATTGTAATTTTGTTCGCAGTTTTCGTCGTTTAGATCAAAGAGAGCGCTAAAACTATCGTCTTTTCCTAAAATATTGAGCTTTTTAGGGTCTGAGCAATGCTCCACCAGTAGATCAAACTCGCTTGCAATCTTAGGATCATCGAGGGCAATCGACGATGAGGTGGCTAGAATTTTAAATAATACGTTGGGACTTTTCAGATACATTTCGTCGGAGAATACATTTGTCACCCCCTTTAGCATCATAAGTGATACTTCGGTAGTGGCCTTGTGAAACATCGTGTACCAATAAAGTCCTTCCTGAGAGTTTTGTAAGGCTTTAAATTTTGATGATCCAATAACGGCTCCCTTTGAAGCCCAGTCACCCCCACCCGAGTCTTGAAGTTTTATGGGATCGGTATTTACTGTCGTAAGGCAGAGAAGGCCTGCGCCCATGCAAAGAAGATGGGTCATAATTCCTTGGGCCAGACCTTCGGCGCTATCTCCTTTTCCCACCCGGTAAAGCCTATAGAGGACAAATCCGGCGAACACCGTCACGACAAGGGAAGTGAATTGCAAAGTCCCAAAGATTTCATCAGCAAGATAGGTTTGTATCCCGAGAGCTGCGTTCCAAAGGGCTGCTTCTACAGGTGTAATGCTAAAAAGAGCGCTCAATTCTCACCTCTTACAACTAATTTCGTCGTCACAACTTTCTGTCGACGACTCGTTCTGGACCTTGCCGGCACTGACTGTTGAGGCAGATTCTCGATTTTTGTCTCGGTAGGCGGCCGCCAAAGTTCTCATCCGCTCAAGAGACGTCGTCAGCGGCGGATAGTTCTTTGCCGAAATCTCGTCGTGCAGTGTGGCAAACGTGATGGCCGAGCGATCTTTATAGAAGGTTCGAATGTCTTCGTTGAGAGCCGGATTGGTCAGCGCTGCGGACAGGGATGATTTTGCAGTCGCAATGATCCGCCGAATGGCAATTTCAGCGACGCCGCCTCCTAATGCATGGCAGGCGGCTTTTTGATCCAACTGAGGCAGGCTTTCGAGATCTGAAAGGTCTTGGGGTAAGAAATTATCCTTAATGGCCGCTTTGACGTAGTTTGGAAGTTCTGTTTCTTCCGGGATAGGGGAAGCAAGGATAGTTTTAAGTTTTGATAAATCACAAATCTCGCTTTGACCCCCGACTATTAAATTTCTTGCAGCATCTGAGCCCTTAAGGAGTCCCTTCGGATAAAGTGGGCGCCAAAAACCGTCCTCTCTGATTTCTACCTCTCCTAGAAGGCTTGCCAGGACATTGTAATCCCTTTCGGCCGAAACAAATTTTAGGGTATCTTTTAAAACTTCCTGCTTTCTTCTTATGTACTCGTCTTTAAATGGACTCAGAAGATTCTTAGTCGCGGGCTCCACCGACTGGCAAACCCTAATGTCTTCCGTCGTAGGCGAATTGCCACCGCGATTTTTGATGCATCCCGCTACGGCGTCGGCCTTGGCGGCTTTCATTCCCTTGTCTGCTTGCTCGTCGATAAATGAATCAATTGAGCGACACGCATCTGCCTGCAGATTCAAATACTCGTTAAACTGTACACTGGCGTGCTTAATGTAAGCGCAAAGAGACGGCTTATAGTAACAGGTCGCAAGCACAGCAAGGCTCGTGGGACTTATGTTTTTGATTTGATCAGCGACTTGTCCGAACTGTTTATCAAGCCTTGCGATTTCTGCCTTAATTGACCCAGAGACATCAATATTGCCACATTCGATTTTTGTCCCAAGACTTGCATTGATTCCCCCGCCAAGGGTAATCGGAGTCTTGAGCGCTTTAGGGAGAGCTTTTTCAGGTCCA
>JBIKVD010000422.1:0-3472 GCA_044357055.1 Oligoflexales bacterium
TCTTTTGAAATGGCGAGCGAAATCATTAATGTTTTGATTCATCATGTGTACACGGTGAATGGATACTTCTTTACCGCCAATCAGCGCTAGATCTTTGGGAATCGCGAAGATCCAGGCAAAGGGCAAACACCAGCAGAAAATGCTTAGTAGAATAAGGCTTAAGTGTTTGACAAACCAAGATTGCATAGGTGCCTGGGCGACGGTTGCGACAAAACTCTGATATCATTGTAATGGAAGCTGGCGAAAAGCGCATAGATATCCATTTGGGGTGGAGAATAAAAGATGAAGTTTTCTCTGTTCAAATTAGGAAGTTGCTTAGTTCTTGGTGCCCTATTTCTCTGCGGGTTTCCCTTACGCTCCCTGGCGGGTCCACAAGATGGCCGGGTGCTTGGCTACGGTGAACCCGGGAAAATTGCGCCAAGCGAAAGCCGCAAAAAAGTTAGCAACCAAAAAGCTAATCTTAAAGCGGTCGTGTTGCTGCAGGAATACCAAACTCTTGCCACAAAGGCCTTGGATGGACGGGTTGTGATGAGTAGGGTGCCGGGAGAGATGATGACGTATCGTCTTCATGCAAATATGGATCGGCCTAGCGAATTTTCCTTAGGAAATTTTCAAATTCGCATCGTTCCCTTAGCCTGGAATCATAGCTTAAATGAGCTAAGTCTTGCGATTCACCTCGATCGTCATCATGGAGATTACCAGCAATTGGTGGAATCCATCGGTGATTGGAACCTAACGGGAAGAGTTCAAGCCATGGAGAACCAGACTTTTCAATGGCGTTCTGGCGCCAAGCATACCTTTATGGATAAGGTGGGGAATGCGTTGCTCACGCTTGAGTTTGCGGATCCCACGTCAGCCTCATCCGCCGCGGAGCTAGCTCGACGAAGGTCAGCGGAAATGTTGAAGTAAGTTTTACTAGCGGGTGTCATCATCGGTGGGGGCGATGGTTTCGGACCTTCTTGCTTCCAGAATCAAATCGTAGATTTCACTTCTGGCATAGCCCTTTGATAGGAAATGCTTCAACACAGCTTTACTATCGCCAAATTGTTCTAAAGCTTCTGTCACTTGCTGAGATAAGTTCCCTTGCTGCGGTTGATAGGCAGAATGGGGCAAGGACAGCACACAACAAATTTCTCCTTTGATGGCACTTTCGGCCTTCAAGTCTTTGACCAGGTCGACCACGCACGCCAGCTTAATGGATTCGAACCTCTTGGTGAGCTCTCGCCCAAGCGCGATTTGCGCGTCCGGGTAGCGTTCCGCGATGTATTCAAGAGTTTTAACGATGCGAAGATTAGATTCGTAAAAGATAATGCTCATGCCGAGCTTTGCCCATACATCTAGGGCAGATTTCATTTCCGCAGCTTTTCGCGGAGCGAAGCCCACAAAGACAAAGCGGTCATTCGGAAGTCCGGAGGCGCTAAGTAGGGCTAGCAGAGCACTGGGCCCAGGAATGGGAGTGACCGGAATACCCGCCTCGTGTGCTGCTTTCGTTAAATGGTAGCCAGGGTCGGAGATGCAAGGCGTACCACCGTCGGAAGTCAGAGCAACATGGAAGACGGATTGTTTCATACGATCAATGATTTCCCCATAGCTTTTGCGTTCATTGTGATCGTGGTAGGCTTGCCAGGCTTTGAGCCTTAGATGACAGGCGCTTGCCAATGTTCGCAGCCGGCGAGTGTCTTCGCATAGTACAAGATCAACCCCTTGCAGGACGCCCAAGGCACGAGGCGACAGGTCTGAGAGGTTGCCGATGGGGGTTGCCACAACGAACAGGGTGGATTGTGTTGGCCTGTCAAAAGGGTTGTTTTCGCTGTGATTTAATGGCATGGCATCTCGTCATTTATTGAGGGCTTCTTTTCTGTACTCCATGATGCCAATTTGTGCTAGCCTTTTTGCGGGATCAGCATCGCAGACGGACTGCAGGTGAACCGATAGAAATCGTATAGGGGCCCGGATCCAATCGTGGTGAGCAAGCCTCCCATCGTGATGATGTTAGGGGGAAGCCTAAAGCGATTGTGGAAGGCACCCACCTTAGAGATGGTGGGTTCCCCTAGCATGAGACTGCGGTGCTTGATCCCACTTATAGGTTATTACCGTTCAACTCTCAAGGTTCCCGCAGCACCTGCTTGGCAATGAATTCGCGTAGCCATTTCGTAGGCAGACGCGGTTCAGTCTTCTCATCTGACAGCGCACCCGAAGTCTCTGCAACAAGCTTGTGAGTCGAGCCACATTCCTCGTCGATAGCGCATAGGATGCTGTCAATAGCAGCTTTGTGCTGCAAACACAGTTTGCGCGCTTGATCTGATCCGAGCGAACTCACCGCGGTAACTTTATTCTGTGCCGCGTCCTTGCCTGAGCTCTTACCAAGGAGTGGGCTGTCATCCAAGAGATCATCTTGAATCTGAAAAAGCTGTCCTAGCCGAAAGCCAAGCTCATTATATTGACCTAAATTCTTTAGATCAGTGGCGCCCCAGCAAGCTCCCAAATAGCAGGAGGCCGCGAAGAGCTCAGCGGTTTTCAAACCATGGATATCGGCAATGTGCTGCCAATTTAAATCTTTTCCGCTAACGTTTCTGACATCCATGGCTTGTCCTAAAACCATGCCTGAACCGCCAGCGGCGCGAGCCAAACGGGAAATCATAAGGTGCAACCTGGATTCAGCTCGGTGTCCACTGGCTTGAGAGCTTAACCAAAAGAATGCGTCCGTCAGCAGAGCATCCCCGACCAGCACAGCAGTGGACTCACTGTATTTCTTATGGACAGTCGCTCTGCCTCGTCTTAAATCGTCATTGTCAATGCAAGGCAGATCATCATGTACCAAACTATAAGTGTGAATCATTTCCAATGCCATGGCGGGGGCGAAGGCGTCTTCCACGCTAGTGGCACCCTGCAATTCAGCACATAGGATGGCAAGGAGGGGACGGATCCTCTTTCCTTCGCCTTGTAAGGCATAGGCACATGCCTGGTGCAACAGGTCTTCACTTGGATAGAGAAAGGCTGTTGTCTCTCGCAAATAGCTTTCAAAATTTTTCCGAATGGTCATTAACATAATTTTATTAGTACTCTATTGCGGTTATGGGATGCGATAAAATTGAGGTGAGATCGAGGGCTCAACTCAGTACCCGTCTTGGGATTCATCCTAATGGGGGCCAATCTGTACTATCAGTGAGACGTCCGCTAGGCAACCGAGGGTTGCTGCAAATAAGAAAATTCATCACTTTCAAGGCCGAGATCTTCTAGAATGACTTCAACGGGTTGCGGTTTATGCAAGAGGAATCCTTGGATAAGTTCCACTCCCATGTCCTGTAACACTTGGGCTTCCTGCCATAGTTCAACCCCCTCCGCTAAAACAGAGGAGCAGGAGTCTAAAGCGGCTTCTACCAGCCCCTTAACATAAGCCCTTTTCGATCGTTCTAGGTGGATATTCTCAATCAGGGAACGATCAAGCTTGATGAGTTCCGGTTGAACTCGC
>JBIKVD010000423.1:0-3465 GCA_044357055.1 Oligoflexales bacterium
TGGATTCGTGCTTTGCCGCCGAGACCACCTGGTTGATATATTTCAGCAATAGCATTCGAATCGCATGATGCTGGGTCTTACTCCCTTCCTAAACCGGTTAGGTTTAGGAAGGGAAATGGTCATTCTGCTCGTAAATATGTGGTATGTGCACAGCGCAAGGCGAGCATGGAGAGCATTCAAAAGGCTCTCGCTCTAGTCGCTCAGGACCAGCTTCCGCGCTTTCGTAGCAGAGTTCAACTATCTGAAATCTCTAGAATCATTAGCTTTCTCTCAACTGTCACTGAGGATATACCGAGGAACCTACTATGTAGAAATCCTTTAGGGAGCTCCTATGGCCATGCGAACCCGTTTCGTAAGCGTACTTGCCGGCTTTTCTATTCTAACGAGTTGTTTCGACGGTCCAAGTTTCCTCAAGCAAACCCAGTCCACTGATTTCATCAACCATGGATCTGTATCTAAGGCCTCGATAGCAGCTATAAGTGAGGATGGAGTGGAAACCGCATTTATAAAGTCCGGAGGCAACATCACCCAAGAGATAACCGTGGGCGGTGATAGCGCGGTGGCTGGTACCATCGTTAGCTTTCCCCCCGGTAGCTTGGGGATTGATATGTCGATTGCCATTGAAGAAGGATTATCGGTAGCCACAGCAGGTGTTTCTGCCGAGTTGGGCTTGGCTGACAACCTGGCTTCAGCAGGCACTGCGGTTTCGGTTCAGCCATCTGTTGATTCGGATCCATTGGAGCCTTTCACACTGGCGATTGCCCTTCCCGAAGGCGGTAGCTTGGCCCTAAATGCAGATCATGCGACTTTGATTGTTCTATATAAAGTAAAGAAAGTGGCAGAAAACCAAGTCTATACTGGATTTTTCACCAGAGAGTCTCTCGAAGTTGTTGGTCAAAGCGTGGTATTTGCCTCTGACTATTTCGGTTCTTTCCAAGTCGCTTATACGAAAGAAGTTGTGAGCGAAGCAGTCCAGGTAGCTGTCAACACTCCCATTCAAACGATTCGGGAAGTTGCAAGTTTGCCCCCTGTTTCGATCACAGCTCGTGCCCCGTTTGTAGTGGCGCGTGGGGCAAGAGTGACCGTCGACGGCCAAAATTTTCGACCCTCCATGACCTTGGCTATGGGTGGGGTGAAGGTTGCCAACTTAAAGGTATTAAGTGATGTGCAAGCGTCGTTCGACGCTCCGAGCATGGATCGCTTTGGTCTCGTAGCCCTCACCGTCGATCAAGATGGCGTTTCACAGGACATTTCCCTATTCTACGCAGGCGCAAAATCGGACTTACCCATCATGACTCAATCCGAGGGCGAAGTTTGTGGTGGAATTAAATTCTATGACGCCACGGGCGCTCTTAAAACCGGTACAAAATCATGTAACGGGCCAGCTGCGTGTTCTAGCAATGGACAGGTAGGTTGCGTGACAACTTCCACCTACAAGGCTGCGGATTTAACGAATCTTAGCGCGGCAAATGTAAAATCTGGTGTTACGCTCGCTGGCGTGAGTGGCAATTATCTCGCCCCCACCATTGCTGATTGTTCAAGTGATGGACAGATCGATTGTAAGGCGGTGAACGCTTTTCGCGCGGTTGATTACAGTAAATTGCATACATCCAATATTATTGCGGGTGTGTCCATTGCAGGTGTCGTTGGTATGGCAAGCGTTGCGCCGGCCCCATGCACTGCAGATGGTCAAATAGCCTGCGTTACCGTCTCTGACTATAGGGCAGCAGACATGGCATATGTGAGCCCTGGCACCATCCTCTCTGGTGTAACGATCGCTGGCGTCAGTGGTGGGGTGGTATCTTCTGCCTCAAATGCTTGCTCCACTGATGGTCAGTCGAGTTGTTTTGTAGATGGAACAAGCTTTAGTGCCGCAGACTTATCAAATCTCGCCAATAAAGTAGTGGCTGGTCAGATGGTGGCCGGAGTTAACGGCAATGTCACGATACCTTCGGCTTGCATGGCTGATGGCAGCAGCGGTTGCGTGGCGACCACCGCTTTCCCAGCAGTGGCGATCACAAACCTCCACCCAGCCAATATACGACGCGGTATCATGATCGGAGGGATAGCTGGTCAGTTTCCTTCTAGTACCTATCCCTTGCCGCGCTTTGTTGATAATGGCTCTACTCCGGCGTTGCAATCTGACGGTGGCATTACGACGAATCTAACTTTGTTTTCTACCCAAATTACCACAGGGGGTAGTTTTGAATTTTGGGATTCCGCCGGAGTGCGACGGACTGGATCAGGTGATGCTGATATTTTGAGTACCAATGTAGCCTCTGGTATCAATTTTGAAAATTTAGGGGTGACAGGATCGGCGGTAACGGGTCCGTTATGCAGTGCTGATGGGCTTGTGGGTTGTGTCACCACTAGCCAGTACAAGTCCATAAACACATTTGCAGTAGTGCCTTGGGACATTCGCATCGGCAAAACTGTGGGAGGAATATCTGGCCAGCTAGTTTTTCATAAAAACATGGCTGAATTAAGCACTTTTAATCGCACAACGATGAGCGGTGCCGCAGTGGGCTTAGATATTTACGATACCCTGGATGACTTTAATAACGCGGGACCTTTCTTAACGCAGAGCCCAGTAGGCTGGCCTGGGGTAAATCCTTCTAATTGGTTGCGAGATCCAACAACGGACAATGGAGCCGGTGCGGGCGTGGCTGGAGATGGCCTATGTAATGGAACCGAAGATTGTATCTTTAAGGATCGTCTCACAGGAAGCTATTAGATGAAGCCGTTCGGAACATCTGCTACCTGGGAAGACGCCATTACAAATTGCTATTCGTCAAGCTATGGAGGTCAGACTCCAGGGACTTGGCGTCTGCCGACGCAGAAAGAACTTATGCAAGCTTACATAAATGGGATCTGGACGCTTAAGAATTCTAACCATTTGAACCTGAATACAAACTATATCTGGTCCTCTACCACGGAGTCGACTTCTGTAGTAGATGCATGGTATGTTAGTCTTGCTTTTGGGTTTTCGGCATCCGGTACGAAAACTTCAAATCAATCGTTTCTATGCGTGAATTAGCACACGCAAGGATAGGAAAACAATCCGATTCCAAAACCCTAGTCACACTTAGCTGCAATGACTAGCAGTGATTGTCCTGTCGCCCTTTGCCCTAGCTCGTCTGTCAAGCAGAAGCCAGGCTGCCCCTTGAGAAGATGGGACTCGGTGCTTTGCTTAGCTTTAGAGCTGCTGAGGCGCCAACGGACCAAACCAAGGGACTTTCCAAGTTCATCCTGAAAAGAGACCTCGGCCATATTCTTTGCCTCATCCATCGCGGAGCTGATCGTTGCGGCGCTGCCAAATTTCTGCATGAAATTTTGCACGATACCATAGGATGGCTTCTTTTGATCATCGTAGCCGATCAAGCCAAATGCATCCTCTTGCCAGAATTTCCCGTAGGGCCCGCCGTCTCTTAGTTGATAGATCACATAGGTTTCAGCGCCAAAAGC
>JBIKVD010000111.1:0-11667 GCA_044357055.1 Oligoflexales bacterium
CTTGCTCCCCTGCTTCTGCGTCGACTTGCTCAATCAATGTCGTCATCATCATCATCATTTCATAACATCTTGGTTCATGGGAATGGAGTACCCACGATTCGCGTCCCCTTCGAATTTGACGTAACTCATCTTTTCGCAGAGCTTCAAGCCAGTCGTCGTCATTTTGCAGGGTAGGCTCATGGACTGTCTGGGATCCCCAAACTTTGCGGTTGGGCGAAAGGCTTTCAAGAAATTACTGGCCCCATAGGCCTTCAATGCAGAATCCATCGTATTTATTTGGTAGGTAAAAGTCTCCGGGCCCGCCATTTTTTGATAAACGAGATTTTCATCGATATAGACAAAAGCATGCATCACCATCTCTCCGACTGGCGTATTGGTACCGGTATTAATCAACATCAGATCACCTGTACGCCAATACTTGGCTTCAGCTGCAAGATTGGACCAAGTGGGACTGCGACTGAGACTAATCGCTTGGCGTTGTTTAAAACGCTGTTTCTTAAAGCCGGGCAAGAATTCACTGTCCAGCGAAAAGAAAACATTCATGCCCGCTGGATCTAGTCTGGCAAATTCATACATGGTGCCCCAGCAGTTGGCAGCTATGGTATTTTGTCCCTGTTCCTCGGGACGGAAGGCTCGGTTTTTGGTTGCTTGAATAAGAGGCGGCAGAAACTGTTCCAGCTTATAACTACCGCCTTGCCCACAATTGACAGAAGAATTGAATTGGTAATCGCCTTCGCCCTTGATGGCATAGATTTCTTTGAGCTGCTCGCACTGGGCAGCTGAGATGCCCTTAAAAGTAATTTCGTAATCTTCTTGCACCACGTCTTCGCCCCCCCAAGGAGCCTTAAAGCTCTGACGAACGACCACAGTTTCGTGCGGGATCCCCGCGCGCTTCGCCCGGGCCAACTGAAAGGAACTTTTCGATCGCTGCATGTTTCCCGATTGATAAAACTCTCGAACTTCGCTCCCGACTTGATTCGGCTTATTCACCTCACCGCAGCTCAGAGCTGTGGGCAGCAACAAACCATAAAGCACAAAATGACATCTCAGCATGACAGATCTCCTTCCTATTTTATTGGAAGAAGTTTGGCGTGGTTCTCCATTGATTGCACCAAGACTTGTGCAAAAGGAAAAAAGACGTACAGAGGGGCTCGAACGCCCGCCATTTTGCCTGTAAATTCAAATGAGAGCTAAGGGCCCATGACTGTCTTTTGTTACTTGTCCATCCCAAGACCATAAACATTTGGCTCTGTATAAATGACAGCTGAGGGAGCGACATTCTTCGGCTTTGATTCACCGCCTACTTCGTGAGGATGGATCCAACTTCGCTGATTGCCAATGACATCAATCGTAAAATAAGACGCCCGTTGATAAGTGTCGAAGCCACCTCCGTCGTAAAAAACGGAGTGGGTACGCAAGGGATAACGAGAATGCGTTGCTTCATGCATCTTCGCGGGATCGCTCGCCCAGCCAAAGCCATTGTGGCCACGCGAGAAATACAGATCATCTCCACTTCCCTCGATCATGATGGAAGTGCCTTTTTCCCATGCCGAAGAAAGACTATTGACCTGGCCCCCATCGTATTGATCGTTGCCAGAGACCTCTTCAAAGAACACTAGGCTCAAATCATCGCTGTAAGCCAGTGAGTGATATTCGGTATAGGAATCGACATTATGCAGATCGTCGCCGCCGCCGTCATGAAAAATACCCAGGCCGAAATGCACAGCAGATCCGCCTGAGAAGACTCGGGCACGGTAGGCATCGGAGCCTCCATCATCAATAAATATCCCCGTCCCGAACCAATATCCGGTGCCTTGGCAAAAGCCACCGCAGGTAAAGATATCCTTATCTGCCCCCAAATCAACAAGAGCCCCGACGCCACCAGAGGCATGCACGTAATTCTTATTGCCATCGATGGGGTAGTCGCCGCGTCGGCCATAAGCGGCGCCTTGTGTCGTCCCAGAATATAGATAGTCGAAGACTTCTGGATTGCGGTCTTCAAGCGCTATGTAGGTGCTTCCGGGACTCGTCCAGTAGGTGTCTTGGCCATCTAAGTCGACGAGCATGCCGACGCCCTTCACCCAGCTGCCGCCTTGGGCGAGGCTGTAGCTCATGTAATGATCATTCCCCGCTTTATCGATCAGGAGCCCCATTCCCAAGTGCGCCCCACCTTGCGCGATGGCCTCCGTGTGGTAGGTGTCGTTCCCCCCTTCATCAAAGAGGACACCAACCCCGAGGACACCGGCGCCCTGGGAAAAGCGCAGGCTCTCGTAGACGTCGTTGCTGCTGCCATAATCAAAAAGCATGGCAATTCCTAGATTTGCACCGCCTTGCCTAGCGATATAGGACAGACTTTGAGGCAAGTTGGAAGAACTTCGTCCGGCAGCATCTGGAACAGGCCTGGTTTTCGGCTGCTTTGCCAAAGGATATTTCCGGTAGGTGTAAAGATCACTGCCAGCAAGATCGAGGGCCACAGCAACGGGATTATCGATATTCGCGTTGGCACCGACCGCGATCTCGTAGCGATCGTCGCCGCCCAACTCCAGGAAGAAGGCGATAGGTCCCTGGATTTCTTCATCTTCTTCCAGATACTTGTCATTTTCTGTGCCGCCAATGATGATTTTTCCAAAAGGAGTGTCATGAACAAAGCGGAAACCCGCGTCAGTTGGCAGGGACAAGCGGTGTAGAGATTCGAGAGCTGTTGCAATGACGGTCGCGGCCTCAGCCAATAGGTTGTATTTGATGTCATAGATTAAGGCCTGATCGTGGGTTAGCGAGAGATCGATCTTATCAAATTGTTTTGCCGGAGGTGTTTGCACGTACCATTGGGCGGACATATGCCAAAGCCTTTCAAGCTCCGCTGAGTTTGTCATGGCATTGTTTCGAAGATCAATGGCCAGGCGAATGGCGACAAGAATGGGGCCGATCTGTTCTTGCATCCCATCGGGCAGAACCGCAGAGTCAAGGCGAATTTTCGCCAACAACTCATCCTTTTTAGCTTCGCTCAAGCTTGGATGGAAAGACAACAAGGTCTCTTCGAATGATTGGAAATGAGACGCCGGCATCACCAAGGGTAGTGGTTCATCCCATAAACGGGCTGCCACTCGCAAGATATCGCTGACGGTGTGCGTCGAATCACTGGCGCTGCGAAGTTGGCTTTCTAATTGGGCCTTAAAGGGAGGGATCGCCATGGGCGCATAATATAAACGATCCCAGGTAGTCATGCGCAGAGGGTCGTGAGCTATACTCTCGGGGTATACTTTTTCAAGGTCGCCCCATCTCTGCCCAAGATCACAAGAGTCCTTTGCCACGAGCGCCAACACTTCGTCGAGCCTTTTTGTCTGCGATTGAATGGCAGCGCAGGCGCATGAATAGGGAATACAGGTTTGTTGGCTCCCACCTTCTAGGACACCGCAAAAGGCATTTGGCCCGCATTCAGAGTCCTGATCGCAGCTAAAGCTACAATAGGAGGTCTTAAGCTTTTGAGACTCGACGCAGTTTTCAGCCTTTTTGTTATGCGAGCAGGAACCCTCACGGCAGGGACCACCAACTTCGTGAAGATTTGCATAAACTCCGCAGCCTGAATAGCCAACGTCCATTTTCTTTTGACATTTACCAAGACCGTCGTTCGTGATCACGCAATACTTTGCTGTGACGGGGCAATCAGCCTCCGTTCGGCAGCGATTTTTGGGCACCGACGTGCCAGGATCTTGGGCGAAACAAAGCGATGGAGAAAATAGCAGACCCAAAATATAGAGCGATAAAAGGGGTCCTTTGAAAAGCTGCATGTTCGACGATTCCTTGTTTCATGGCCGCGATTTTTCCTCCGCACGGTAAAAGTTCTTTCCATGGACTGCAACAAGAAACGAAAGCCTCGTAAGGAACTGCTGCGCCTAATCGACACCCACTGGGTCAACCGGGCTAAGTAAGTTTATTCAATATTTATGGTTTCTTAGCGCTTGATCCGGATCGGCTGTGGCATGGGTTGGAATTTCGCGAAATTGATGATAACTGGCCCTCAAACTGGATTGAGAGAAATCTCGCTTTCGCAAGCCGCGCACATCACTGTTATGGGCATGGTTGCCAATGCTAGCGCCCAACAAGCCAGGAGCGAACTGATGCCTTTTTTAATCGATTGTTTTCTCGTCCAAGTTTGGAGCGATACACTTCCCATTCCAGTCTTGTTTTGACTTTGTAGTGAAATATGGATGGAGTCGATTGGCTCGGTCATGAAAGTGCCTCGTACAGGCAAAAAGCTATTTGAGGTCTTTGCTAGATCTATATCCCTGGGGATGGGTCTTATGCCATTGCCAAGCGTGGGATAGGATGTCAATTAGGGATCCAAATTGCGGTTTCCATTGCAATAATTCGCGAGCTTTTTCATTCTTCGCAATCAGGACTGGTGGATCTCCTGCCCGTCTCGGTTGAACCATGACCCTGATTTCTTTGTTCAAGACTTTTCGACAAGTGTCCAAAACTTCGAAAACGCTATAACCGGATTCGCTGCCGAGATTGAAAATGCGCGGCGCACCGGGTTGCAGACACTCCAAAGCCAAAATATGTGCATCCACAAGGTCGACCACGTGGATATAGTCACGCACGCAGCTGCCATCCGGAGTTGGATAGTCATTGCCGTAAACCGACACCTCGGTTCCCGCCTCGGCTGCCGCCAAAACTCTTGGTATGAGATGGCTTTCAGGTTCGTGATCTTCTCCCAAGGTGCCATCCGGCGACGCACCAGCAACATTGAAGTATCTGAAAACGATACAACTTAGGTTGTAAGAGCGGCAGCAATCCATCAGCACGGTTTCCATCATGTTTTTGGTATGGCCATAGGTATTGATTGGCAAGCGAGGATGACTTTCGTCGATGGGGGTGTAAGACGGGTTGCCGTAGACCGCTGCCGTCGATGAAAAAACGAATTTACCAACCCCAGCTTCATGCACGGCCTTTAACAAGCTAATGCCGCCCACGAGATTGTTATCATAGTATTTTAATGGGTTTTCTTGACTCTCACCCACTTCGATATAGGCTGCGAAATGCATAACCGCATCAATCGCATTTTCACGCATGATTTGGACCAGGGCTCCGGTTTCTCTGATATCTATTTGATAAAAGTTGGCCCGCTTATCGACAGCTGCTTGGTGTCCATGACACAGATTGTCGACAACAGTGACTTTATATCCCTTCTCAATGAGTCGCCGAACGGCATGACTGCCGATATATCCGGCGCCGCCTGTCACCAAGATATTTTGTTGACCTTTCGCCACATGCTCTCCAGAAAAAATAGATGATTTGCCTTAGCTTGAAGCGCTCATTAACGTCCCACCATTCATCGTCTATTGGTGGCCTTTAGTGTTTGATTCGGTAACCCGTCTTGAACATCATACTTGCCACCGTGAGACACACCACAAAAAACAAACCGATCATGGCTAAGCTTAAGCCTAAACTAACATCGGTCGTTTCGAAGAAACTCCAGCGAAATGCATTGATGAGGTAGACGACGGGATTCATCATAGACATGCTTTGCCAGAACGGCGGGAGCATTTTTATTGAATAAAAACTTCCGCCAAGAAAGGTCAGAGGAGTGATCACCAGGAGCGGAATGACTTGCAATTTTTCAAACCCATCCGCCCAAATGCCGATGATAAAACCAAACAAACTAAAGGTCATGGATGTCATCACGAGCAAAACAAACATTATAAATGGATGCTTAATTTCAAGCGGGACAAAGAAAAAAGCCGTGGCCAGGATAATAAGACCTAAGAGGATCGATTTACTGGCGGCTGCGCCGACGTATCCGGCTATGATCTCGACAAAAGATATAGGCGCCGACAAAATTTCGTAAATAGTGCCGGTAAATTTTGGGAAGTAGATGCCAAAGGAGGCGTTGGATATACTCTCAGTTAAAACAGAGAGCATGATCAAGCCCGGTACAATAAAGGAGCCGTAGCTGATATTTTCGACCTCAGCAATACGGGAGCCGATGGCTGAGCCAAAAACAATAAAGTAGAGTGCCGTGGACAGTACGGGCGAAGCAATACTTTGACCCAGCGTACGCCAAGTGCGTGCCATTTCGAATTGATAAATTGCGGCAATGGCGCGATAGTTCATGGTTCTTTCACCAATTTAACAAATATATCTTCTAGAGAACTTTGCCTGGTGTGCAAATCCCTGATGCCGATACGTGCCGAAAGAAGGCTACCAAGGAGATCAGCGATCCCACGATCTTCAGTTTTCGAGTCATAAGTATAGGTGATTTGCATGCCTGTTGGACTGAGTTCAAGCGCAAAGGACCGCAGTGACTCTGGTAAGGCTTCGAGGGGCTCTTGAGTATCGATCATCAACTGCTTCTTGCCCAGCTTCTTCATGAGTGCGGTTTTCTCTTCAACCAAGATTAACTTGCCTTGGTTGATGACGCCGATGCGATCAGCCATCTCTTCAGCTTCATCGATATAGTGAGTGGTCAGAATAATGGTCACGCCAGAGCTTCGCAATGTCCTCACCAAATCCCACATGTTTTTGCGTAGAGATACATCGACCCCTGCGGTTGGCTCATCTAAAAATAAAATCTTTGGTTCATGAGACAAGGCTTTTGCGATCATCACGCGCCTCTTCATACCACCGGAAAGCGTCATGATCTTGCTATCTTTTTTGTCCCAAAGAGATAAATCTTTCAGCAGCTTTTCGATGTAAGCGGGTTTGGAATGCAACCCGAACAAGCCTCGGCTAAAACTAACTGTGTTCCACACGGTTTCAAAGGCATCGGTGGTCAGTTCTTGTGGCACCAGCCCTATATCAGCACGAACCCGCCTAAAATCTTTGACAATATCGTGACCGTTAACAGTGATACGCCCCGATGATGCGGTGACGATTCCGCAGACAATGCCAATAAGTGTCGTTTTGCCTGCCCCATTCGGGCCCAGCAAAGCAAAAATCTCGCCTTCGCGGATCTCCAAGTCCACATCGATCAGTGCTTGGAATCCCTCAGGGTTGTTTTTGGTACTGGCATATTTTTTTGCAAGTTTTTGAATGGAAAGGATGGATGGCATAGGGAACCCAGTCTTTAAACTTCACTTAGTCTTCGAAGAACTCCTTAGCATAGGCGGTGCGCACATCAACTTCGGGTTCCTTTAATAATTTTGAGTGCTTATTTTTCTTGAGCAGCAAGCCCTCCGGAGAGTTCTCTTGCTTATCTACCGTGATCTCTTCCTCAGAATCAAGCCACCGGACAAAACTGTCTTTTTCCCAAAGATAATGAGGGCTTAAAAATAAGACATTTTTCAGTTTAAAATATTGTTTTGGTCGGCGACTCACAAAGAACTCCTAATTTTCTTTAAAATGATTCTATGTATAATAGAATTCGTTAAAAATGTCAATATTATTTACTTTAATAACAGGGCACTTTTGTGTTAGAGTTGCGTCCAATTTGATTCAACTTATGGACTTCAAGTCATCATGTCACTGCGATCACTCGTGTCTGTATGGACATGGGAGCCACAAGGCTCTTCTCAAATGATAAAGAATCTTCGGCGCCAATCATGGATCGGGCAACTTAATTTTTTTTGGCACGGGACCTTGTGGGTCATCCTCTTTCGCGCCATCCTTCGCTATCGCTGTGCCAAGTTAAAAAGTCTCCGGCAGCAGATTCAGCAGATCATGGATGAATACTCAGGCGATCCGATCCTTATCTGTTGCAATCATTTGACGCTTATCGATTCCATGATTCTGAATTGGTTGTTAACCAATCCGATGACATACAATTGGAACTTTCGAAAAATGCCTTGGAATGTGCCCGAACTACGAAACTTTGGGCGAAACCCAGTCCTGCGCCTGATGTGTTACCTCGGGAAGTGCATCTTCGTCGAAAGAGGTGGCAGTATAAAGGCTAGAAAGCAAACCTTCCAGCAGCTGCGAACTCTGCTTGAGCAAAATCAAGTTGTGTGTATCTTTCCCGAAGGTGGTCGCACCCGAACAGGAAAGTTTGATCAGGACCGCTTGACCAATGGTGCGGCCCGGTTGGCAACCCAAGTGCCAAATACGAAGATCCTTTGTCTCTATCTTAGAAGCGACAAGCAAAAGGGTTATAGCAAAATTCCGCCCCGAGGGAGCCTATTTTCTTGCTCGGCTAGACTGTTACAACGGGATCCCCCTCCGCCTTATGGGTTGGGAACGCGGACCAAAGACGATGCCGTCATAGCTCTAACAAGCCTCATCGGAACGACTATTGCCGCCCTAGAACAAGAACATTTTGCAAAATCTGTATCAAACCACTAGTTGCTTTTAGAGGAGCTTGGCTTGAAAAAAACCACTTCTTATGTTCCCGAGTCCAGGCCTTACACATTCACGGCAGAACAAATGGAGCCATTCACCCCACAACCACGGGAAAATCTCGGACGATCAGAAGATGAGGACGATAGCGACTACCGCATGGTGTCAGCGATCGTGTCAGCCATTCGCTCGACAAGACCAAAGGCCAAGCAAATATCCAACGAGGATTTGCGCAATATATGTTTGCAAGCGATTCGCGAAGGTCAAACGCAAAACCCAAGCTGGATTGATGGTCAGATCCATAGATTATGGGAACAGGCACAAAAAGCGACTGCAGCTTCGGTAGTCAGTGCTTTGCCAAAGCCGCTGGAAATACCGGTGGAGGTCCCCGCTCGTTCAATTTCGACAGAATCGCTTCCTCAGACAAAAGCTGCCGAGATAGCAGCTACCCCAAGCGAATCCCCCCTTAAAAAACGAAAGGCCCTTAAATCACCTGATGGGGATGAGCCAGGGTCGAGAAAAGAAGCAAATGCGATGGAAATGCCTGTCCTTGCGCGGCATAGCCATACTTTTCCTGAGGACCCATCACATTCTGAATCGACTCACAGCTTTTCCGGGCAAGGCGGGCAGGAAATGTCCCCAGTGCAAGAGCCCGGGGCAGATTCACCGGCGAGTTTGGGATCAACGACTTCAGGGGAGGTAAAATCACATGAGGACCCGCTGCAAGGCATTGTACCCACTGAGATCAGTCCCATTTTAGATCAAGAACATTTATTGAAGATTCATGAACTTCATCAGGTCTGGAAATCTGCCGTTCTGAATCCACGTGCTCAATCTGCTCAAGGTCGGGCAAACTTCCGTGGTCTTGATTTAAGGCATCTGGATTTTTCCCATCTGGATTTCAGTTATGCGGATTTCTCGGAGTCAAAAATCGAAGGGGTCAAATTTATTGCCGCTAAACTGGTGCGCTGTCATTTTGTGAAAGCTCACGCAGATGGGGGAGATTTCTCTCAAGCGAATCTTCGACGGGCAAATTTTTCTCGTGCCCATTTAGGAACAGCGGTATTTCTCGATGCGGATTTGCGTGATACTGAGTTTGCCTGGGCCCAAGGGACTTACGTGGATGCCCTAAAAAACAAGGAAAATCCCGTCATTGGTACCGATGAACTCCCAGCCAATGAAGAGTCCAGTCCCCCTTCCGTAGCTGATGAAGATGCCTCTGGGCAGAGTCTTTTTCATTAATCCCCGTTTCCGCGTCTCAATATCCGGGTCTGAATGGTTTCCTTTTCCGCGCCTTCCCTCTGAGGGGCGTGATCCTTCTTTAGCCCGCTCGACACGTCCGAGTAGCGCGATTGCTGCTCATCCTGGCATGCCTATTGCACATAAAGGTGATTAGCAGACTATCAGAAAGTGGGGTTAGGAATGGAACAAGCACAGCGGGGCGAATTACAGTCGGCAAAACAAGACTTGTATCAAAATTTGAATCAATTGGGAGACATCGTGGGCCAGCGGGTAAAAGAAACCGCGAAAGGTGCGATCTTTGCGGGGGTAGAGAACGTGAAAGAAAGCGTGGAACAGATAGCCGATATTTATGGACCGAGCCGAAAAATCAGAGCGCATCCTCGCCAGGCGATGTTGGCTTCCTTTGGTGCGGGTTTGATCGTCGGACTCGTGACAACAAAGCGCCTTTTCAGCAACCCTTTGGTTGTTGCGCTCGTCGAGGCTGGCATGCAAAGGGCAGTGGCCTTGATTTTGCAAGAGAAGTCCGCAGGGCAAAGCGAAAGACTGTAATCCGCAGAGTCCATTGAAATCTATCAACAATCATCAAGGAGATGAAAACATGACACAAACAGCTAGCCCCAATGTCAATGCCGCAAGAGATCCCGGTTTTAAATTAGAGCCTCGAGTTCAGGATAAACTTCAAAGTCAGGCTCGTGAAGTGATGAATTCCGGAGCCGATAAAATGTCTGATTTTGGAGATTCAACGGCTGAGGCCTACAACACGATTCGCAAGAACGTCGTTGAAACAGCTACTGATTTAGGAAATCGCTCTAAAAAAGTCCTGGGAAATGTTGATACGATGGTAAAAGCAAATCCCGTTCGTTCTTCGCTCATTATGATGGGAGTTGGAGTCCTTGTGGGTCTGGCATCACGCGGCCTCTGGGGGCGTAAGCACTAGATGATCCTCTACCTAGTTGCCTACCAGGGTCTCCTTTAGGGGGGCCCTGGTAGGTCCGTGGTTGCAAACGACAGGATGCGTTCATGGAACTCTGGAAGGATGTCTCGAATCAAGAGACGGTACCAAATTTTGAACTGGCCCTAGCGCGAGTGTATGCCTCTTTAAAGCATTTGCTTGTTTTGCAACTGCTTAAGCGTAAGTGGCAGCTGGCATTTTGGGCCGCTACTCTCTTTCTATTTATGTCTCTGTGGTTATGTGCAGTCGTGTTGCTTTCCCTTTTTCTGGCCGGTCTGACTTAGGCATATCTGAGATCATTCCCTCGTTTCCCCCGCTCGCTATTCTGCTAATATGTGTAAGATGCTAAAATCATTAAGGCCTGAGAGGAAAGCTACCATCAAAGACTGAAAAAGTGTGCGCCCTCGGCTCGTATCACCTTATTGTACTTACATGTCGCAAAAAGGTATCAACCTTTCATAGAAATTGATAAGCGCGGAAACGAGAAGGCCGTTTGGCCTATTTTGCCTAATTTCCTTAAGCGTGGAGGCGACTTTGCAGAACAGAGTGCCGATTTTTTTGCTTAGGTTTTGGCTGGTGAGCACCCTCGTGGGCTGCACGGCCTGGTCTCAACGTGATTTATTGCCAAAAGAAGCTTATTCCCCGGTGAGCCAGGCCTTGTTGACCTCACAGCCTCAAAGGGCCTTGGATTTTTTTCCCAAGGGTGAATCCGGGGGGTTTTTAACAGAGACGGAAAAAGCCTGGCTGCAGGTTTTGAGCAGCGATCCCCGAGGCGCCTTAACGCGCCTCACGCCGATGACGGAAGACCTAGCGGCTAGGCAAACCCTCAGTGTTTCCAACTCCCTTTCGACCTTCTTCTATAAAGAACTTGAGGATTCCTATTACCCCGCTGAACACGAAGTTATTTTTGCCCATTTGGTTGCAGCCACGGCCTACGCACAATTGGATCAATGCCAACAAGTTTTAGTGGAACTGCGCCGGGCTGCCTTTTATTTGCAGGGGCAATTTGAGCACACCAGGCCACAATTTGATCACGGGGCTCTTCGCCTGTGGAATGCTTTCCTTTGGCACTATTGTGGTGAGTGGGAATCCGCTCGGATCGATCTCAGAGTTGCCGCAAAATTGATGCAAGATCCACATCTGGGGCAACTGGCAGAGACCGCCACTCCCCCAGCCTTCCTTGAACTGATTCTGGAGGGGAT
>JBIKVD010000424.1:0-3461 GCA_044357055.1 Oligoflexales bacterium
TGTTGGTAGTCAATTGCAATGGAGATCAAGCGCATTGAATCCAGCAGAGACGACAGGATTGATTGAAACTATGAATCCTCATCGCACTTCACAGGTCTTAAACAGCGCGCTTATGGATGGCTCAGAGGCTCCCGGGACGAACTGCATAAGCTGCCACCTCAGCCAAGCATTTTTGACTGACTATTTCGGGGTACCAATCTTAGAGGCAAGAGAGGGAGCGGGCTCCTATCGTAACAGCAGGCGCGGCGATTCTCCTGTGCCTATTTATCGACCATATCTGTTCCGCTCGCTTATTAATGTTAGGAACCTAGGATACGAAGTGCCGCTGACACCAGCTGTTAGCCTGCGTACACTCAATGAAACAGACGATCTGCTAACTTTGATAATGACTCATAACCTGTAGAATTTCTTATCTCACCCACGAATGCGATCGCGTGAGACGGGGCGATAGACTTTTTAGCCCTAAGATCATATATCCCAGCGGAACTTATGATTCTCGATGATCCTACGATCTTTTCTATTCCATACTAATGGCGAGGGTGCACTCCCAGTGGCTGGGCAAAGCCAAGGGCAATTTGCAACACATTTAGAGCAATATTTCCTGACACCCGACGCCTGGCGATCAGCGGGGAACATTTTGGCCCTCGGAAGGGCTTGCGAGGGCTACGCAGATCTGAATCTGGCTAAGATTCTTGGATACCATGAACCATTGTCGATGGATGCGGCAAAGATTTTGGGGTTCGCCGGAAGGTTCGGTTAATGACTTTGGCATTCTGAATCATTGGAATACCTCTCCGAGCGGTATATTGACCTAAGCCTGCAGCCCAGTGTCAAGCAGATCAGCGCTCTGAAAGGATTTGTGACGACTGCACCTAGCTGCTATTGCCACTTCCAATTCCTAATTTCTGGCATGTCTTCACCATTCTTGCCGATATACTGCTTGTGCTCAGTAAGTTTTTCCTCGAGCTTCTGCTTTAAGTAGATGCCCCGTTCACCGGTCTGGGGTAGGCGGTCGATTGCGTCCATCACTAGGTGAAATCGGTCGAGATCATTGAGAACAGTCATATCAAAGGGAGTGGTTGTGGTCCCTTCTTCCTTGTAGCCGCGCACATGAAGATTGGCATGATTGGTGCGGCGATAGGTCAAGCGATGAATCAGCATGGGGTAACCGTGAAAAGCAAAGATAATAGGTTTGTCTTTTGTGAAAAGCATGTCGAAGTCGTGATCACTCAGGCCTTGCGGATGCTCAATCTCCGGCTGCAGTTTCATCAGGTCAACTACATTGACGACACGAACTTTCAGCTCTGGAAAATGGAGGCGTAGCAACTCGACTGCGGCTAAGGTTTCCAGCGTCGGTACATCGCCACAACAAGCCATGACAACATCTGGTTCAGCGCCTGCATCATTACTCGCCCAATGCCATTGACCAATACCTGCATCACAGTGGCTGATGGCTGACTGCATATCTAGCCACTGAGGTGCAGGCTGTTTGCCAGCAACGATGACGTTTATTCTATTACGGCTGCGAAGACAGTGATCCGTAACCGCAAGCAAGGTGTTCCCATCAGGTGGAAAATAGACGCGAATGACCTCTGCCTTTTTATTGACAACAATGTCAATAAATCCTGGATCTTGGTGACTAAACCCATTGTGGTCTTGTCTCCACACGTGGGAAGACAAAAGATAGTTTAGCGAAGCAATTGGCTGACGCCAGGGAATATGATTCGCATTGGTGAGCCACTTAGCGTGCTGATTGAACATTGAGTCAACGATATGAATGAATGCTTCGTAACAAGAGAAGAATCCATGCCGACCACTAAGAAGATAACCTTCCAACCATCCCTCGCACTGATGTTCACTTAACATTTCCATGACACGGCCATCTGGCGCGACGTTCTCATCTTCCGGATAGATTTCCGCCGTAGAACAGCGGTTAGTTACTTCGAACACTGCACCCCAACGGTTCGATGCCGTTTCGTCAGGGCTGAAAATGCGAAAGTTCTTTGGATTGAGTTTCACAACATCACGGATGAAGCGCCCTTGGATCCGAGTAGCCTCGTCTTCAACGGCGCCAGGTCGAAGGACCGGCACCGCGTATTCGCGATAATCTGGAAGTTCAAGGTCACGCAGCAAAAGCCCGCCATTGGCATGTGGATTCGCACTCATTCGATGCATGCCTTGCGGCGGCAAGCTCCTGAGCTCGGAAACAAGTTGTCCCGATTGGTCAAATAATTCTTCTGGATGATAGCTCTGCAGCCACTTTTCCAACAGCTGCACGTGCCCTGACTGCCCCATATTGCTCATTGGCACTTGATGGGAGCGGAAGGTACCCTCAGTCGCTTTGCCATCAACCCACTTTGGGCCTGTCCAGCCTTTCGGCGAGCGTAAAATAATCATGGGCCAACTCGGGCGGGTCTTAAATCCGTTGGTGCGCGCATCGCTTTGGATGCGTCTAATGTCAGAGATCGCTTCATCGACTGTCAAAGCCATGATCTGGTGCATTTCCATCGGATCATCGCCCTCGACAAAATATGGCTTGTAGCCATACCCGCAAAAGAGCGCCTCTAATTCATCTCGGGGTATCCTGGCCAAAACTGTCGATCCTGCAATTTTGTAGCCATTTAAATGCAGAATAGGCAATACAGCCCCGTCGTGAACCGGATTGAGAAATTTATTAGAGTGCCAGCTAGTAGCCAAGGGGCCAGTTTCTGCTTCGCCATCTCCGATAATACATGCGACGATTAAGTTGGGGTTGTCGAACGCAGCACCATAAGCATGGGATAATGAGTAACCTAACTCACCGCCCTCGTGAATCGAACCAGGGGTCTCCGGTGCGACGTGACTTGGAATTCCGCCTGGAAAAGAAAATTGCTTGAACAGGCGCTTCATCCCCACCTCGTCAGGCGCGATGTGAGGATAGACCTCGCTGTAGGTTCCTTCCAGGTAAGTATTTGCCACGATGCCGGGACCCCCGTGCCCTGGCCCAGTAATGTAAATCATATTGAGGTCAAATTGTTTGATGGCACGGTTGAGATGGACGTAAACAAAATTCAATCCCGGCGTCGTGCCCCAGTGACCCAGCAAACGCGGTTTAATGTGCGCGAGCGATAGTGGTTCCTTTAGTAGGGGGTTATCATAGAGATATATTTGTCCAACCGAAAGATAGTTCGCGGCTCGCCAATAGGCGTCTATATTTTGGAGCATTTCCGGAGTAAGAGGTATGCTTTTCACGATTTAATCCTTCTCATCAAAAAAACAATCAGTTGGGAATATCTGAAATTCATTTAGCGTCCATGTTGCCTTCTTTTCTACAAGCGGCCCGCCGATTTCGCCAGGGCTGCGACGACAAATGACCCCTCAGATACTCGACTAAGTTATGCTTTTGAAGGCATTCTTGCAAAACACTTTTATTGATTTTTGCTACGACATAAATGATGTTTTGAACCATTGCTTAATTTTTG
>JBIKVD010000112.1:0-11632 GCA_044357055.1 Oligoflexales bacterium
CCTCACTGAGATCTTCCAGGGGGCGGAAAAGGATGCCATCTGTAAAGATCGCGTGCTTATTAGTTTGCGTAGTACCGTCCCCGTTCGACATCTTGAACTAGAAAGTATTCTCCAGCGTTTTGGTCTCGTCGACTCTTCGACAGGATTTTGTAAAAATGCTAGCCTCTGCTTTACCGCCACCACTCAGAATGAGCTCTTTTATAAAGCGATAGGGGATATTGCTCCCGAGCAATCTTTACGACTGCTACTCAGCAATAAAGCCATTGTCTATGAGGCCAAGCGAAATTTTACTGAGACGAAGCCGCTCAACCCCTTTATGAAACCATTTCAAATGAGTTCCTTGCCCATCAGCACTGAGTACGGCTGGTCCGTGAATACGAGAATTCCGAAATGCAAACCTTGAGACCATTGACTCTGACTTTCACATCAAATCTTGGTCTGTAAAGCGAACTCAAAGCTTGCACCTTGCAGCCGTCTTGTTTTCGTGCCGCGCCATTGCGTTGCCCTTATTAAGGCGAGGTATTCTCTGCGGATCTGCCAAACAAGACTGATCATTCCTCCGGCGCCCACCTCTGCATCAAAATGCGGGCTGCGTTTAGCGGGTAGCCCCACTTTCTCCAAAGGATAGAGATAGGATAGGCCATAACCCATGGCGAGGTAGACTGGATGATAGAGTCGTATAGAATACTCACAGGACTGCATGAAGTTCAAAATAGGCAAGACCTCTACATCATAATTCTTCCGAGGCCAGCTTTCGTCTTGCAAATAAAGTTTCTTGGTTGACAATTGCAAGTGTAACAACCAATGATTGCGATAGTAACCATACTGCATGGTAGGAACGATTTGCGCCCCAGAAAAAAAACCTTTAGCTCTACCTACGGGCGTATCCCTGCTTAACCCAAAGCCCGCATACTTGCCGACCAAGGGAAACTCGGCATCTAAAGTCTCTGCGCGTAAAGAAGTACCATTGACTAAGGTGACTAGGGTAAAGACAACGGTGGCAAAAACCGCCCAGTAGACCATTATGGATCTCTTATGGAGGCAATCACAGTGCAAACTTCCCATCGCCAGTTTCTTATCACCCTTCATGCATTTTACCTTCTCGCTAGTTCTCTCTTGCCAATCTTTCATGGATATTTTGCTGCCGTCATCGCCCTAGTTATGATTCTTAAAAAACCAAAAACTTATTTAGGAGAACTATTCCCTAGATCGACAACTGGCGCTAGGGAAAACGATGGAGTCGTTTTGCTTAAATGGCTTCTCCTGGCAACCCTGGTACTTACGACACTTCAGCTAGTTAGCGCCTTCGGTGCCGCCAGCACCTCGAGTTATTCCTTAGGGCTTTGGCTCGAACTCAAAAAATTTTCACATACCTTTATAAAATTTGCCTTGTTACCCGCCACTCTTGTTACCTACCTGCTCCATTTGGCAAGTTCTAATCCCAAAGCGATTCGCCAAGCCATACAAGCATTCGCGATTTTTATGGCTGTCTATTTTCTCTACTGCTTGATCCAAAGGCAAACTGGGATCGATCTTGTTCGAGGTCTGAGCGCTAAGTTAGGATCTGGCAGATTCGACCATGGTGTCTTTCGCATCTCAGGCCTCATGAGTCACCCATTAACTTTGGCTTATAATCTACTCGTCATCTTT
This sequence comes from Oligoflexales bacterium, assembly GCA_044357055.1. Taxonomy (GTDB): domain Bacteria; phylum Bdellovibrionota_B; class Oligoflexia; order Oligoflexales; family JBIKVD01; genus JBIKVD01. Next base: position 1,651 of record JBIKVD010000112.1, read on the forward strand.
GTCACCAGCCTCGTGCTAACAAAACATGGCCATGCCCTGAAGACCTCCTCGTTGTGGATTCTTTGCTCTAGCGCAGGGGCGATTCTCCTCCTATCAGGATCCCGATTCCCCATCATCATGATGATCTTTTGCCTACTGGCTTTTTTCCTCCTGGAACTACCCCTTAAGAAAATAGGTAAGATTTTGCCAATAATAGCGCTTAGTCTGACCGTTATCCTCATTTGGGAAGGCAACTTCCTGGGGAGATTTAAAGAACTTGGCAAAAGCGGCCTTATGAGAGTCCTGGATGATAGGCCCATGTTTTGGCAAGCCCATTTCAACATGTTTCAAGATAACCCAATCTTCGGCGTCGGACTCTCCGGCTATGAACAAGCTAAGACCGCACACTACGAGGCGCTGCAATACCATGATAAAATGTACCAAGCACACAATCATTATTTACAGTATCTCGCTGATTCTGGTTTGGTTGGCTTCTTGGGACTTATGGCCCTCTTGCTGATGCTTTGGTTCGCAGGCCTTAAGCAGTATAGTCTGTATCGCAATATACACTTACTGCTTTTGGCTGCGACCATCACAATAGCTGGCTTGGTGCAAAATGTGGTTCGAGATTCTGAGTTTTTGTATGTTTTTTGGATAGCCATCGCTTTAACAATAGGCCTTCAGGATCGCCATGGAGCAAGAAAACAGCAACCTGAGAATCACAAACCCTGAACGGGTTCAGCGAATCCTTCGGCGCATATCTGAAGCTAATTCGCGCGTCCTTATCCGCATCCCATCAAATCCAAAGCTCGCCATCAAAGCTAATATCGTAGGCTTCGCCAAGTTAGATGGTATGGATTATCTACAGCTGATGAACATTAGCATTAAAGGTCGAAAGCTTCTCAAGACCGAATCCAGTATCCGGGTCGAATTCATCATGATGTCAACGAAAGTTATATTTTCCACTCTGCTAGGGAAAATTGAGCAAGAGGCTGTTTATATCAGAGTTCCTAACACTCTTATCAGCTTGGAGCGCCGAAAGAATTCGCGTTACAACACTTTGCCAGATGCTCCTGCGTATCTCAAACTTGGACGCCTCAATTTTCTTGCCCCCAACGAAGTGACAAGACCAACATTTGATATCTATTCTCAAGTAAAGAATCAATATTATGTTGGCGACATTAGTCCGGGAGGGCTATCGCTCATCTCCTATTTTCCTGAAGTCAACTATGCTTTGGAGAATGGCTTTGTCGATGACAGCGCTCTCATCTACCTACCTATGAAGAGCCCCATTTCTATCGGTATCGAAGTTCGTTGGTGCAAGAAGCTTACTGAGCATATTCATGACGTTAACAGTCCAGAGAATCACCGGACTTTAAAAGCATGGAAGTTCGGCATTGAATTTATCGAGAGATACTGTGACGAATCAGCCATTCTTTCGATTCAACAGTACATTCAACAATTAACTCAAGTCGAGGCCGTATGACCTTTCGATCCATGCAAATCCTGATACTCTTAGGCAGCCTAAGCGGTTGCAGCATGCTAAATCCCTTTTCTCAGGGTGAACCGTCTGAAGCTGTCTCGCCCCAGTCCGATGAAAGGTCAAAAGAAGTTGATCGACTTGGGCAGATTGAGTTGCGCAATGCCAAACTGTGGACGAGAATTGATGAGCTGGAAAATCAATTGGCTCGGCAGCACGAATCGCTCGCTCTTTTAGAGCAAAGCCTCAATTTGGGGATCAAGCCGGCCCACCTTCAGAAGAAGGCAGCACCGGCAGTCCATCAAGATCTTCCCATAGAACAGGCCCCCCTGCCGGAGTTGCAAAAACCTAGGCCCACTAGCGTTGAGCAAGCACCCGCTGAGGTCAGTAGAGATGATGAACATGCGTTTCCTAGTAAGGCTCCTGCAGACCCCCAGTTTGAATCGATGTTTGCTGAAGCTCATGAAATGTACCTTGCAGGTCGATTTGGTCCTGCCATTTTGAAACTGGCAGACTTGGAGCGCACTTTCGGAGCGCAGATGGCAGGCGGCATCCATGTGTATTGGGTGGGGAGATGTTGGTTGGCTCTTAAAGAGTTTGCTACTGCAAGAAGTCGTCTCGAGGAATACATTAAATCCAGCCCCAAGAGCCCTTATCTTGGTCGAGCAAAGGTAGATTTGGCCAAAGCCGAACATGGCGCTGGACTGACACAGACTGCGGTTCGCCGCTTGCAGGAAGTGATGCAGCAACATCCCTATGAAGACGCCGCTGAACTCGCTCGACACGAATTAGATCAAATTAAGAGGGCCTTATGATTGTCCAAGGCAGATTAGCCTTAAGGCTTCTGTATCTCAAAGCATTTTGCCTTGTGGCATTCGCGATCCCTGCATGGGGACAGGATCAAGATCAAGGATTTCAGGACCAGGATTTTTCTGACGATCAATTTTCCGATGAAGAATTTGCAGATCAAGAATTAAGCGACAACAGCTATTCGGATCAGGCCTTTGAGGACAATGTCGAAGAAGTTAGTAGCGATAATTCTATGGGTCAGGAAATAGCTGAGACAGGCGACAATCCAGCTGAGCAGCCAGCGCAAACGAGTAAAGAATTTTTAGAGCAACCCGACGATGATCTATTTCTGGCCCAGGATGAAGCTGAACAGGAATGGACAGATGCCGATAATACCGCCCTGGTAAACTCTGAGGCCGGCAATGGCGACTTTGGGGCGAATGGGAATAGCCCCGATGTTAATACTACGGCGATGCCCGTCGATCCAGCCATCAATCCCAGTACGTTAAATGAGGTTGCCGCACCAGAGGCTCTGCAAACAGGCGTGCCGACTGCTCCTATGCCCCCTCCCACGGGCCAAGACTTGGCAGCTCAGGGAAGTGCCCAACCTGTCGGTGCCAACACACCTGAAAATTTGGCCCAGGAAGGGGGATCTGAGAACATGGACGATGCGGGAGCGCCGGCAAAGGCCTATCAGCCCATTCCAGCTCCCAATGAGTTTTCCGGGACCCCTCCCCTCCCTGGTTCTTTGCGGCAGCTAGCTGATGGGGAAGCTCCTGATGAATACTACATTGAGGACGGGGACACCCTCTTCGATATTGGCGACCAACTATTGGATGAGCCGAGCTATTGGCCGAAATTGTGGGCGCTTAACCCCCACATTAAAAATCCCCACTTTATTTATCCCGGCATGGCTATTCGCTTTTACCCCGGAGACGACGAGGAACCGCCTTTCTTGCAGGTCGTGATAGAAGAGGAACTCCCCATCGAACCCGAATTCGCCTTTCAGATGCTCAGTGACATCTTCAAGGAAAAGCCTATGGAAATTCCGCTGACCGAGGTCATCGACTCAAGTCAGCTGGAAATGCCCTTTAATATCAATGAAATGTTTATCGACAGTGGGGAAATCTTCCGCTCCTCTTCCCGAAGTGTTCGCCTTCCAGGATTTATCTTCGATGCTCCCAAAGAGCCACTTGCCGTCATTGTTCGTGGCACCCAGGGAGAAGTCACAGCTGGGACAAAGGCCGTTGTGGTGGTGGCATCCGTGAGCAGCATAAATGTCGACACCACCTATACCATCCTTCGTCCCGCCAAAGAGTTTCCTGAAGGGTATGAGGGGCATTTATACTACTTTGTTGCGAATATCCGCACCTTTGAAAAGGCTACCGAACCTGGACATTTTCTTGCTACTCTTTCTGACCCACTCCTTGGGGCTTCTCCGGGAGACATCTTGATTCCCTACGTTTCCACCCTTCGCAGCTTCGAAATCAATGCCAATCCTCAGGTGCAAAATATTGCAGCCAAGGTTGTCGCTTTTCAATCCGACGGCAAAAAAATTGGCCGGTCCGGAGATTTTGTGTTTTTTGATGCGGGGAGTGCAAAGGTCAGCACCGGGCAATATGTAGGGATTCATGGGGAGAGGGGCTATTGGGACTATGAGCTGAATGATGGCCTGGTTAAAGGTATGCGAAGACCAGGGGCTATTGCCCGGATCATCGATGTCACGAGTCACGGTTCTGTTGGCTTCTTAGTCCACTCCTTTGCGGAAATTCGTGTGGGAGATATTTCAAAATTCTAGTGCATTTCCTTCCTATTTGTCCGAGAATCGAATAGCCACTCACTCACGAAATCTTCGAGAATTTCGTTCCAGATTGCCTCAAACAATTCATGGGACCCCTTCAACCTTTTCACTTATAAATTTGTAATCGAGCGACACATGGTCATCGCTCGGGCATTGAACGCCAGATATTTCCTATTTCTTTTGAGGCTTGGCCCATGTGGAGTGAATACCAAGTCTGTGTCGTGGCACAGACTATTCAGCAACTTTTCTCCGTCAACCTTGGGCATCCGAATCGGTTTCTTCAATGTTTGAGCCCAGACCTCTCCACGGATCAGGCCGATTCTAGCTCCGAAATGGATTTATCGAAGGGCAGCTCCTTGAAAAAGCAAGAGGAAGCCGTAAACTACTGGTTACCCATTGTTTCTTGGGTCTGTTTTGCGCTACCCAGCATTCTAAATAAATCTCCCGCAAGTGACAAAAAGCTGCACAACATCGTGAGTCAGAATGGAATGCATCGCGTCGCAGAGCACTTAGCAAAGGCATGTGTCATGCATGGCCAGCATGGCATTAAAATCCTCAGCTATTCCATGCCAAGCTATCCTCCCCTCTTGCGACACTTGCACTTCCCGCCCTTCGTCCTAGTTGTTCGTGGCCACCCGTTCGATGCCGACCGGCCTATGGTCGCAGTCGTCGGTTCAAGGTTGGTGGGGCAGGAGACGATTGCCATATCAAGAGAGATTGGTAAGACTCTGTCAATTCACGGTTATGGGGTGGTTAGCGGAGGCGCCTACGGCGTCGACATCGCGACTCACCAAGGCTGTCTTGAGATCGGGCACGCTAATACCGCCGTCATTGTCTGCGCGGGAGACCCCATTGAGCTATACCCCAGAGGAAATATGAATACTTTTCGCGACGTCCTCATGGCTAAGGGAGCCTGCATCAGCGAGAAGATCTGGCCGTTTCAACCCAACAGAGCCGACTTTCCCGTTCGCAATCGTATTTTGTCCGGCATGTCTGTGGCCACCATTTTAGTCGCCGCCAAAAGCAAGTCGGGTTCGATGCATACAGCTATGCATGCTCTATCCCAAGATCGCGATGTGTTTGTTTGGGACAGTAAAATGGCACAGCCTTCTGATGGGAACAGCTATCTTCTGAATGACGGCGCCATTGGCTTTCAAAATGTTGATGAGCTAATGGAGAGGCTGTCCCCATATGGGAACAAGCTCCCATGTCTCTAGAGTTTCTTCTGGAACAGTTATTCCGCTCCGATGATGGATTGCGAGAAATTATCTTTAGCGGACCTGCAACCGCGAGAGTTTACAAGGCGCACAGTCAAACTATCGAGAGGAAAGCTTGGTTCTCAGATCGTGTGGCCATGATGAGACAAGTGCAAACCTTTGCTCGTCATCAAGGATTGCGCCTTGATCCAAATCATCCCAGCGAAGGCGGTCATTACCGCAGTGGTGAACTCTGGCTCCGATGGCACGGCATTTTGCCCCCCTTAGCGATGGACGGTCCCATTTTTACCGCGCGGAGACTTCAAGCGTCTTTGATTCATGACCTGGATGCAAGCGTCTTTTGGGATGAGGATCCTTGGAAGCCATTTTCCCAGCAGCACATCAAAGACGCGCTACAACAATATCCAACCATAATCTTTGGGGCCACTGGATCCGGCAAGACGACACTTTTATTGCAGATCCTGCATTCCTTTAAGGGGGAACACGTACTTATTCTGGACTCAAACAAGGAGATCGTGAAACTTAGCAGCCATTGGTTGATCATCACTCCAAATGCGGCGGATGGTGATGGCCGAGGTGGCTATCCCTTTTCCAAACTTGAGCAAGACGCGCTGCGACTCCGACCTGATCGTATGGTCATCGCTGAAATTCGTGATGCAGAGGCTCCAGCCTTTCTATCGACTTGTTCCAATGGGCACTATGCTCCTTTAACAACGATTCATGCCTCCAGCCCTGAAGGCGCGCTCGGTCGGATAACGAGTCTGGCACATCGTCACGGATGTCAGGATGCGCAGACGGCCGATTTTTATAGCGGGAAATTTAATTTTGTAGAAATGAGGCGCGAACCAAAACCTCATGTAACAAGGGTAAGCTTGGGAACGACTTTACATCAGTTAAAATGCGACCGCGTTCCCTAAAGACCTAGGAACCGCAGACTTCACGCCTGGTATTCTGATAGTCTGCAGCGTTCTCTTGATAGTAGGTCTCGTCCCCTTCGTTTGATGTGGGAACATAATTTGTGGTTTCCGTCTTGGACTGAGCTGTTGCGGCAGTTTTTTCATTCTTACCGACGACGACACTGGTGCGCTCCTCAGATCCTTTAACTGGTTCGATGCGATCCTCTCGCACCCGGACCTTAAACCGAGCGAGATTGTCTTCAATTTTGACGACGTTGATCTTCTGCAAGTCGCGACGCGTTCCGGAACCACTCACCTGCTTGTAGTCAGTTTGAATGGTCTCAGCATCATCCTGGACTATCGTATAACCCGCGAGGACCAAATTCTTCTTTATCTTGGCCATATCTCCATGATTGCAAGATGTCATCTGATCTACCTGGCTAGGTCCCATAGGCGTCAAGCAGCCTGTCAAACATGCTGCTCCCAGTACGAATCCAAAAGTCTTCAGTGCAAGAATAGGGCTTTTCCTCACGACCATTATATTAGCTCCCTTATTATTTTCGCTTCCCAGTAAAGAGATTCACAATCCACTTGATCAAGCCCTTAAAGGACATGGACTCAGAGCGCTGCTGTCCACGCGCAGATGCTTGATTGGAACGCCCAGCATCTTTTGCTGCTTGTGGATGACCAACGCGGCGATGTTCGTGCCGTCTTGCACCACCAGCCTGATCGTGTCTCGGCCGATCTTGTTGATAGCGGTCCCCACCGCCGCGGCCTCTGTTGCCAGATCGATCGTTACCCTGGCGATCGCTACCATATCGGTCGCCACGCCCGCGCGATTGCTGCCCACGGTCTCCCTCACCAGGTCTTGGCCCTTTTTGAAATCCGGGTTTGCCATCAGGCCGCCGGCCGTCCTTTGATCGATGTCGATCGTCGCCTTCAGCTCCGCGGCCAGAAGCGTAGCCCGCTCCGCGACCACCGCCATGCCCGGAAGAGCTTCCTGAACTGGCTCCGCGACGAGGTCCATCGCGCCCAAAATCGCGGCCCTCAGGTCGCTCGTTATCATAAACGATATTTTCTTTCGCAAAAGGATCTGGAGCCTGGTCGACTATGTCGCGGTAGGCGTCGGGAAACCATGTAGCTACGGGAGCGTTAGGACCGAGGAGTTTTCGAACTTGCTCAAAATTTTCGCCATAATCATCACAGATAAGACTATAAGCTGAGCCCGAGGCACCAGCTCTAGCGGTCCGGCCGATACGGTGTACATAATTGGAAGCTTCTTCAGGGATGTCAAAATTATAGACATGCGTCACCCCCGCAATATGCAAGCCTCGACTGACGACATCCGTGGCAATCAGCACCCGGATTTCGCCATCCTTTATCTTCTTAATTAAGCGGGTGCGCTTATTCTGTGGCAGGTCGCCTGTTATGATGTCGGCTTCTAAGCCATTTCTTGTCAACTTGTAAAACAACCACTCGGCGACAAGTTTCGTGTTGGCAAAAATAAGCGAACAGACTGGCTGATGTTCACGAAGCAGCCCCAGAAGAACCTTTAGCTTGTCCCCTGCACTGCAAATAACGGCATGCTGCACGATTCTATCTGGTGTCAGCTCCTCGTCTACGAGAGTGACGTATTCTGGCTGATCCAAATAGCCAAAAGCTAACTCCTTGACTTGCTCGCTGGTGGTTGCTGAAAAGAAGAGTTTCTGGCAAGTCTCTGGAATCTTGCCCAAGAAGTGTTCCACGTCCTCGATAAAACCCATATCAAACATGCGATCCACTTCGTCGCAAACAAAAATCCAGCACTTGCTCAGATCGGCAATGCCCTTGCTGTCGTAGTCTTTCAAGCGCCCAGGAGTGGCCACGATCAAGTCAACATTGGCGTCTAAAGCCGACTTCTGTTTATCCCAGTTCTCACCGCCGTATACCGCAAGGCAAGAAATGCCTAAATCCCCGTACAGGCTCTGAGCATCCTGGACAATCTGCATCGCGAGCTCACGAGTTGGTACCATAACAACGGCCTTGATAGCGTCGTTATCTTTGGCACTCATATCCCCAAGGGCTCGTTTCGTTAAGATTTTTTGGGCAATGGTCATCAGGAATACGCCCGTTTTGCCCGTTCCGGTCTGGGCAAAGGCAGCAATCTCTCTTCCGGCGAGGGTTACCGGCAAGCACATACGTTGCACCGGTGTTGGTTCCTTCCAACCGACTTTATCGACACTAGCAATAAGCTGAGGGTTGAGACCTAGATCCGTAAATCCAACGGCTTCTTTACCAACCTCAAGGACCACGGGGGGTCCAACTAGGATTGGGGCATCTTCGTTTAGTTCCTGATATTCCATGATTAAAAATCTTTCTTGCTAAATCCAACATTAGTATTCGTCCGCATGCCCCACCCGAAAATGGGACATCGGTAGGCAGTATTACCCACCTTGTAAAAGTTCAGAATCGCCGCCAAAAACCGATGAGCATCCTTAAGACGGCAAGCTAAGGCCACAACACCTCATGGCTGCAAAGCGAGGTTTGATCATGAACCAAAAATCCAAAACAGGCCTGCAAGACCCAAGTCCTCAGATCTCAGAGGCTCCTGCGAGCGACCGAGAGAGAAATACCGAGCTAGTCACCAAGAAGCAGACGATTGATAAAATAAGCGTCCAGTCCGACTACGAGACTGCATGGCTTATCGAAAAAGAAAGCCTGATGTTGTCCACTCTCAATCAGAAGGTCCACCCGGCATACTATAGCCGATGGCTTAAGGAGCGCAATCAACTATTGAGACTGGTGGTACGCCTTAAGACTCGTAAAGATCGTCTTATGGTCACTGGAAACGAAGCCAATTCGACACCCAAAGCTCCCGCCCCAAAGAAGATGAGCGAGACCTAATCGGCCCACCCCTTCCCAACCAAAGCGACAAAGTCCTCTTAATCCTGATAAAATCCCTTTGTGACCCAGACCAAATTGACTAAAGTCTGTTCCTGCCTTGCACCGCGCAGGGCTAGGTTCCACCGAGACGATCTGAACTGAGAGAAAGGTTCCTATGACGCATCTAAATCACAGCCTATTTGGCACTCTATTTCTTCTAGTGATCCTTGGAACTCAGGGCTGTATTTCTACCAGCCGGGAACGAGAACTACAAAATGACTTGTTCGCCGTGAAAGCGCGAGTCTTAGAACTCGAAAATCAGCTCAGTTCCAGTAGTGAAAAGGGCACAGAAAATGAGAGCAGTCTTTCAAAACGTATCGCTGCGACAAACACGACGATAGATCGCGTGGATGTGAGGATTAAAAAGTTGGTCGGGGATGTGGATGCGTTAAAGGTAGGTGTGGCCACGGGCCGCCTCCCAGGAAGCGAAGAAGGGAGTCCATCCGTCGCCTCCCGAATGGATCAAATGGAAATGGGGCTTGATGCGATCGAAGAGATCCTGAGCAAACAAAATAATAAAAGCGATAACAAGCGCTCTGCGGAAACGAAAAACGCCTCTACCCCTGAGAGCCTCGCTGAGTTTGTTGAAGCCTTTGAAAAGAAAAAATACAAAATGGTGTATGAAGAGGGACCAGCAGCTAGGTCGCAATTTCGGGGAAACGATCGGCATGAGCTGGACTATCTTGTAGCGGAAAGCGCTTTCAAGCTAGGCAATATTCGAGACGCCGCTCTCAAATTCAATGAGCTCTCGGAGCGAAAGCCACCCGATCCCATCAAAAGGAAGACACTCTTACGGCTCGGTGACTCTTTTAAACACCTGGGCGATCAAGCTACTGCCAAAATTTATTATTCCGAGCTGGTCGAGAAATATGCCGACAGCGACGAAGCAAAATCCGCC
>JBIKVD010000425.1:0-3445 GCA_044357055.1 Oligoflexales bacterium
GTAAATATTCGCACCGCCAGCTGATCCCTGCTGGCTGAACGGAACATATGGCAAGCGTAGGGTAGGGTGCAGTCGCCTCCAAGCATCGCCAGCAGTCCGCGCTCAACACATGCCTGGCGTTCCGTGCCTGGGCAATTTAACTGACGCAATGTTTCTCGCTGGGGATAGTCTTCGCGACATTCCAAAGCCAGGATTCCTTGGGCGGGGGCAGGCACAAACCAAGTCGGGTCCAAGGCTCGGGCTTGCCATTGGCCTTTTAGCTGCAGGCGGTCCAAGGAAGCTTCGGCTAGCACCAAGCCTAACCAGCTTGGATGCTCCTTTAGTTTTGCCAGGCGGGTATCGACGTTGCCACGAATGGCTTCGCAAGTGAATCCGGAGTGGAAATGATTGATCAGGTGTTGTCGGCGCAGACTGCCCGTGGCGATAATGCCGCCGGGTAAGCTCTCAAACTCCTTGAGCGTGAGATCAGGCTGTTCTTGGCCCATAAGACCCGCAAGGCTTAACGAAGTTTGGGTCAGCATCTGTGGCCGAAAAATCAGCAAGTCTTTGGCCGAGTGCCTTGGCAAATAAGCCGGCAGGACGAAACCAGGCTGCAAAACCGCGGGCATATCTTTTAAACTGTGAATCGCGACATCAGCGGTCCCCTGGAGCAAAGCTGTCTCAAGTTCTTTGATAAAGAGACCTTTGCCGCCGATTTCGTGCAAGAAACGATCTTGGACCTGATCGCCGGTGGTCTTGATGTAGAGGATTTCCGTGGCAAAACCGAGCGGTTTTACCAGTTCTGCAAAATACTCCGCCTGCCAGCGCGCCAAAGGGCTGCCGCGAGAAGCAATGCGTAAAGGCCTATTCTTTGCCATTAAGACACCTCTCCTTTTTTGGACCTGGATGCTCTGCCGTCTGGAATATCCGCTGGGGAAGAATCTTCGCTCTCGAGAGTAGCGATTTCTGTCGCGATCTCTGTCGGTGAGTTGAGCAGGCCCTGGAAAAGGTCCGATAGCATCGAAGGTGCGTAAGCCTTTTGCTTGAGTTTGCGACTCAAAGTATTAAGGAAATTTTGCGTGATGCGATGCATGGCCACTTCGATCAAGGCAAAGTCTGGTTCAGAAAAGCCTTTGAGATCCCCTCGCTGCCGGCTTCTCTTCAGCTCTTCTCGGAAATAGCTATGAACATTCTGATGGATGTCCCCCAGGTGCTGCTTTTCCGGCACGCGCTCCATCCAGGCGACGAATTCGTCGGCTTTCTGGCGGATGATCACGGTGGCTTGTTTCTTGGCCTCTTGTCGCTTACTCGAGTTCTCATCCACGATCTGCCGAAGATCATCAATATCAAAAAGGTAGACGTCTTCTAGCTCTCCCACCTTGGGGTCGATATCCCGGGGCACGGCGATATCAATACACACGAGCGGCCGTGAGGGACGCGCCCGCCAAACAGCGCGAGCCTCGTCATAGCGGACGATCGTATGGGGGGCTGAAGTCGAGCTAATCAAAAGGTCGGCTTCGCGCATCAAGGAAGTCAGATCCTGCAAAGGGTGTGCTTCGCCAAAACCAAGAGTGGCCGTGAGGCGCTCGGCGGATTCGAGGGTACGGTTTACAACCCAGAGGCGCTCCAAGCCGTTCTGCCTTAAGTAGCGGCAGCAGATTTCTGCCATTTCTCCCGCTCCAACCACGATCACGGAACGGCCTTCGAGTCGGTCCAAGACCTTTTTTGCGAGATCGATAGCGGCATGGCTGATGGAGACTGGATGTTTGGAAATCTCCGTCTTGGTTCTGACTTGTTTGGCAGCCGCCAAAGCCACTTGACCCAGACGATCCGTAATCTGACCCAAAGCGCCGACAGATTTGGCTTGATCGAGTGAGGCTTTAAACTGGCCGGTGATCTGGGTCTCACCGATAACGAGAGAATCCATGCTAGAAGCGACGGAAAGCGCGTGGCGAATCCCTTCCTCATGGCTAAGCAAATAGAGAGCGGAAGATAAATCCTGTAGGTCATGCGCGGAATCAAGCCCACACAGAGTCGCGACCAGTCGGATTTGATCTTGGGGGGATAGCAGCTGACCCACACCATAAATTTCTAATCGATTGCAGGTAGAAAGAGCAAAGCACTCATCGATAGGAAAGAGCTCTTTGACGCGAGCTAAATTAGTCGACAAGTCAGCATTGTTAACAAAGAGTCGCTCCCTCAAAGCGATGGGCGCTGTTTTATGGGAGCAGCCCAGGCAGAAAAAAGCCGCAGTGTTTGTTGGGGGAGCCGACTGTGAGGGCAACTTAATTCCCTCCCAAGGAAAATAGCGTCCCAAAGAAAGTCGACAGCAACACGGCAAAGCCAATAAAAGTCAGTTGCGCCGTTTTTCGGGCTGATATCAGGCCAAGTTCGCGCCCTTGAACAAGGCTTAAATAAGTGAGCCAAACCGCAAGGGCCCATAGCGTTTTCCAACCTAAACTGAAATTCGCGCCTAGCTCCAAAGTTTGGGCAATGAGAGCACCCGTGAAAAGTGCCAGACTAAAAAGAGCGAGGCCGATGCGCAGGGAAAGCATAAACAAGCGGTCCAGTCGTGTAAGACCTGGACCTTTGGTGAATTCCTGAAGTCTTTTGTGTTTTAGGTTGGATTGTTGTTTCAAGAACAAGGCTGATAGTAAGCATGCCAAAAGAGAAAAGGCCTGACCAAGGGAAGAGATAAGGATATGGCTCAGAAGCAGTTGATCAGCCAGAGTGCGGCTCAAGTGGAAACCAACGGCCCCGGAATTGGTAAAAAAGACGGTCATCAGGATAATGCTGAGGAGGACACTGCTCAACCAAAGGGCCATACGGCTTTTTAAGACAAAAAATGCGATCAAGCCCCCGAGGCAGACCAAGGCCGCTAAAAACCAGGTTGCACCGCGACCAAGATCTAGCTTGATGCCCGAGTCTAGAATGAGGGTTGCGACGAGGGCCACGGCGGCAGCAAAATAGACCAGCCCGCCGGACATAGTGAGTAATTTGGAGCTGCGCACAGAGCCGAAACTTAGGCCCCGGGCGTCGCGATTGCCGTCCAGAGTGTTTACTTCCAGCAGGAAAAGCAGAAGACAGAGATTGCTGAGGAAAAATATTAGAAACAATAGGCACCCTAAGTTATAAGCATTACAAGGCCTCGTCGCTGACACAGCGCCCTAAGCGAAGCCTTGACCCGCAGTCAGGCTTGGGCCAAGCTAAATTATTATAATCGTTTATCAAAGACAAACCAATCTCGCGATTTCACTGGCCTTGACACCTTCCTCTTTGACATGGCGGGCTAGGGAGTCTAAAATCGCCTCCTTCCGGCCTTCTCAGGGGACAAGTAAGACTGGACAGTCGGGATAAGACCTCTCGGGTGGGCCAATATGTGGGGAATGTGTGATGTCAGCGAATTCCAGCAGCCCGTGGACCCCCGAATCCTGGAGGCAGTGGCCTCGTAAGCAAGGTATCCCCT
>JBIKVD010000426.1:0-3432 GCA_044357055.1 Oligoflexales bacterium
GGGTAGGTAAATCAACCGGTTCTCCTCTATTTTCATTGAAGCTCATTTGATCCGCCCCATTGTTATTTTGACAGGCTTTGGTGTGCCAATTCTCATTAGGCGAGTGTATTTTAGGTTCTAAGCTTGCTGGTGGGCCCTTGGATTGGAATTTTGTGAGGATTTAGACAATAGGTTGCGGCTCTCGAACTGGCAGTCGAGCCTCTCGTCTTGCTCAAGTGGTTGCTGCATCCCACTCGTGAGCTGATTCTTCTGATGAAGCGAAATCAAACTGCCCTTGGCTCGATCTGGGAGGAGTACGTGCCGGCGGATTCGGCTCTAGTCCCAGATGCCAAAGGTATCTTTGAACCGACGTGCGCTCCATGACTGAGCAGGCGGCCATCATATCACCGCGGCACGCATCGCATTTAGTCACGTCGATCTTAAAGACCTGGGCCAGCATTTGAGACCAGCTTGTGATTTTCAACTGACGTGGTTCGGATTCGTCATGGAACTGAAAGCCTTTCTTTATTTTTGGCTTGAGGGTTATTTCCTTGCGGAAAGGTGAATTGGACGCGAAAACCCCACCCCAGCGAGTGAGATGATTTTTGGGAGGAGGTATCAGGCCCATGAGTTTTTCAGGTGAGTTCAAGACGTTCGTTACTCAGAGGGCCACGGGCGAGATATTCAATCAGCTTATGGAGCTGATCGCGCCGGTGGGTATTGATATGAGTCCTGGCATGCAAGGAGAAGCCATTCATGCTGAAACAGAGTTTGCCTTTAGCAAGAGGGGTTTCCTCGCCATAGCCAAATCCGGAGCCGATACGCGTGACAAATTTTCCAGCATTGGGACCAAAGGCGATTTTGCCAGCAATCGAGGAAGCTGTGGCGCTAGTTAGAGATTCGCTGTCTTGAAAGAGCCCGTCGGTCATGGGATTTTGAACGACTTCTCCATCTTTGTCGAGGAGTCCTTGTTTTTTGAGATGACGCATCACTCCTTGACTGATACGTGTGAGCAGCGCGGCGATATCAGCATCGCTGATGGATTCGATGCTATTCCACGTGGCGCTTCCGTCAACTCGGGTGTAGACCCCGTCGTGGCATAGAATATGACAATGAGGGATTAGATTGAGAGCTGATCCAAAGCGCTGAGTGAGTAAGCTTGCCTTGGCTATTCACTACCCAACACGGAAACCTGCTCCAAGGTAATTTGTATACTGGGATCTAAGTTCACAAAATTAGCCTGGTATTGGAAGTAGCGTTTGAGCCCGAAATTGGGCAGGTCAAAACTGGGGAAGCCAGCTGTGCTGTTATCCACTTCAGAAAAATGAGTCGCAGCAGTGCCATCGGGGCCAACAAAGGTGCCATCACCACAATCGGCATCTGTGCAGGCTCGGATTTGAAATTTGATGTGGCTCGAACCCCTTTGATAAAGTTGGAGAGCCTCTACTGCAGACAAAGTGCGATGCCAGATGGCGACCTCATCGATAAATCCTGCATAAGCTTCATCCCAAGCTCCAGAATTTCCGAGCTGAATGTCCGCGGGATTCATGACTCCTGTAAAGACTCCTGCTTCTTGACATGACGCACCCGTATCTAGCCCATTTAAATAGATTTTTATGCGATCCTCGGCATTGCCTATGCTGCCGTCATAGCTGATAACCAAATGATAGAGCTGATCAATCGTGATGACGTTGGGTGGCGTTTTGCAGTCTAAGCCACCGCCACCAGCAATTGCAATAAACGCGCCCACTCCCTTGTTGACATAGCCATTGACATCCGCGGGATAGAAAACAACATAATTGCTGGTACCGTCGGTCATACCAAAAAGCGATTCCCATTCGCCATTCAATATATATTCCTTGGAAAACCAAAACATCCATGTGTATTTAAGGCTGCTATCAAAGGTAAAGTCAGCATGATCTGCGGCTTCTAGCCAATCGGTTTGCTCACCCCCATCAAATGTAACCCCAGTCTTCAAGCGTGAGGTCGTATATTCGAGGCCAACCCCAGTATTGCCTCCGTTCACAACAATCAGCGGATGGTTGTTGCCGGAGGCATCGGGAATGGTACTCCCGTTACTGATAGCGGCACCTGCGGTGCCGTTCAGACGCCAATAGGCTTTCAAGTCGGTGTAAAGGGCAGTGCCGGCATTGTTCTGAGAATAAACGCTTTCGGGTGATCCTGGTAGGAGCTCCTTGCCGTAGGGGGCTGCTCCACGAAAGCTAAAGCTGTCCCAGTTTATTCCAGCTGGCTTATTCGAGTCCATGACACGTGACGTAAGCGTACCGCTACTATTTCCGAAATAGACGACAGCGGGCCGTTGCCTTTCAAAAACGTGGGTTATGGTCGCCTCTGACAGAGCTTCTTTGAAGACAGCAAATTCGTCCATCAGTGTAATTCCGCTACTCCACCATGGACGAACATAGATGCCTCCGGTGGTGGACTGCATCGGGCCCACTGCGTCCGTTTTCTCGGCGATTTTTCTGCCATTGGCGAAAAGTTTGATGACAGAACTGCCGTCGGCCACATAGTCGTAGGTAGCTGCAAGATGTACCCAAGCATTAGCTGTGACCACAGCAATGCTAGAAGTAAAATTAGTAGAGGTAGCATTGTTTTTCCACACTTCGAGATTTAATCTATTAGAGCTAGAAACCGAAAAGTTGAAAGACGAGTCGGTGCAGCACTTATGAAAAAGAAAGTGATCGACACTGTCCATCGCGAACTTATACCAACCCATTATCGTGAAGTCAGTCGTTGCGGACCCTTGGGCTCCAGGAAAATCAGGACTCAATGCAGTGGTCCATTCAACCATATCGCCATCCGTGCGATCGTAAGACAGCGCCTGATCGAGTATGCCCGTTGCAAAAGAATTGTTTGCACCATCGATGCCAAAGTGATTTTCGTTGCCAGAAACATCAGTCACGGCTGTGGTCACGCTGCCGCTACCGTCAAAATCAAAAAGTAGAACATTGTTCGCCATATTGATAAAAGTATCATTCGCTTCATTTTTCGGCAGCTCACGTTGGGCCACCGTCCATGCAGCAAAAGACACATCACTGCCATTAACGACGACGACACTGCTACTAACCTTACCAGCAAATCCAGTTCCAGAATTATCTGTATCAGTAAATGAAGTGACGACGGCACTGATGACGGTGAGGGTGAACGTATCTTGCGTACTGAGTGCGCCATCACTAACATTTAACGTGATAATGGCAGAACCAGTCTGGCCAGCAGTGGGCGTGACAGTTACCGCGCAATTTGGTGCCGTACCAGCAAAATCAATATTCGCGTTTGGCACGAGCGCAGTATTTGAGCTGCTGCCGCTGAGATGAGATGCGCAATCCAAAGTCTGATCGGGGTCATTAATTACGATAGCTAGAGCACCGGTGTCCGAATCTTGCACAATATTTTGATCAGCGACATTGCCAATCGTAGGAGGCTGGTTGGCAG
>JBIKVD010000113.1:0-11553 GCA_044357055.1 Oligoflexales bacterium
ATCAGCGTCAATGCCTCTTACGTACCCTTTGCTGCGGTTACCTGTATTGCCGATATTGCGCAAAGCTCTCAGGTTTTTGTCTTTATGGCCTTCCTTAACCCCCATATTAAACTCACCGGGGCAAGTGTCCGCGATCTACCGACGGCAAGCCAATACCGGCATTTTCGCTGGAACGGACGTTCTATTACTATTGACAATTTTAGCTCGTTTACAGACAACGTAGCTTATATGTTCAACGAGTAATAGCGAAGCAAGCCAAAAAATGCATTCGACTGGAGATTGGCATGAGCCCTGAAGAAATCGCCCCTTCGTCCGTTCACGAGAAGAAACTTGCTCATCCTGAGCTCATACTCATCGATGTCAGGACTCCTGACGAGTATGCCCAAGTTCATGCGAGTTATGCGAAACTGATCCCTCTGGATCAATTTGAAGCTGCATCGACTAGCTCACCACTGCCAGCAAATATTGCCAAAGAGGAAGAGATCTACCTCATTTGTCGCTCTGGCGCCCGTAGCCGACGAGCTGGAGAGATTTTGCTGAAGTTTGGATATAAGAAATTATTTAACGTCACGGGAGGGACGATTCGTTGGCTTGAAGAGGACTTACCGGTGGAGTGACACTCTCCCCCTTATGATCGGGCGGGGTAGAGCTCACTCGCTCTTCAGACGAGATTGTTTAGGGATCAAAATGTCATGTTTACTGAAGTGCCAATGCGCGAGCGCTGTTCGCGCTGAGCGACCTGAAAGCCGTCAACACTTTCATCCCTCTCGCCTCTACTAATGCCACCCAATAACGATACCGAAGTATTTTTCTGCACGCGAATCGTTAAGTCGGCGTCTACACCGTATCGATTTACTAAGCTGACAAATCCAAGACTGTCTTGTTGTCCTTCCGCGCCCTGCAGGGCTCCACCAATATAAGTGCCAGAAATTGTGAACAAAGATCGTTCAGCAGTCCAGAGAACCCCGGAGAGCTTCGCTCCTAAGCGATCCCAAGCTTCATAACGCTTGTAGATTTGGGCGCCCTGAAAAGGCGAGCCCTCTAAGTAAGTGGATGAGCTTTCAAAGGCCGCGTAGGATACTGATCCATAGACGCTAAAGATTTCTGTCAGATTGCCCCTAGCAAAAAGAGTGCCCACAGGAGCGCGATAGATCTGGATGCGCTCGTCGGTCTCTTCAATCGTCTCACGGCTTTTCGCATCTGTCGTGTAAACCACGCCCATTTCTTGGCGTTCATCGTGATAGCTGATGCCGGTGGAAACGGTACCATAAACCAAGTTAACGTCGCGATCGCCCTTCGTTTCGATAGCCACCAGACGAATACCATCGATACCGTCTAAGGCACGAATGGCATAGTTTTCTGCAAAGATTCGACCAGAGACACCTATCGTTAAGTTCTTACTCAAAGAATAGGACCCTTGGGGGGACATCACGATCGCTTTACGAACCAAGTCCTCACGACTCTCGCCGTCAGGAGTCAATTGCAAATCCTGATACCCCAAACCTAGTCCTACCGTGTAGCCTTCGCCACCATGTAGGCCACGAACGGAAACCCTGGCGGCCTGGGATCTAAAGCCATCTTCTTCCACCACTCGAGCACTCTCAAATTCGGCACCAGCCGCAACATGAGGGCCATAAACCTCGTGCAATTGCGAAGGGGAGACAAACCCTTCTGCACCTAAATGAACGCGGGGGCGTTTCGCATAACCTGTCTGGTCGTTAAAATAGACTTCTACCAGCTCCTCGGCCGGCGCCGTTGCTGAAGACTGCACTTCCTGTGCAAAAACGGATTGGCTGAGCCCTGCGCCAGCCGCAAGAAGCAGTGCCAAGGTTGTCAAACAACTTTTTCCTTGATTTTCCATTATCACGTCTCCGAAATCTGAAGTTTGTTGAGTCTCGCGTCTAAGCAGACAGACGACTCGTCGCATGCCAAGTGTCAACTCATGTCGACGCGAGGATGCGGGAGATTCGCCTAGAATGTCCTAAACCACGCCACTTATATCATTTTTCACTTAAAAAGAGAAGTTGCGATTTCCCTTTCAGTATTAGGCACTTAGTCAAAAGGTGCCCAACCCCTTATTCTGGCAACGCGGGTTTTTGTCCTGATCCCCAATAAAGGCTGTGACTTGGGAAGGCAAAATTCACACCGAGAGACGCGGCAAGCCGCAAGCAGCCGCAATTGAGTTCATCAACCGTTCTACTGTAGGCCGCAAATTCAATGTCCTTCGCAAAGCAATTTAGCAACACATTGAGATTCGAATCCTTGAATTCGCTGAAATAAACCACAATCTCTTCAGGGTCCACACCTGCATGATTCTGGGCCAGCTTAGCGACTCCCGTTTTGAACTCCTCTAATTTCCCCGGTGCCGTGTCATAGGTTAAACCCAGATTAATACGGATTCGCCGTCGATCCCGTCGAGAAAAATTCTCGATTGGTGTATTCATAAAAATCTTATTTGGCACAATGATCAACGATTTCTCAAAAGTGCGCAGTCGAGTCGAGCGAAACCCAATGCTCTCAATATTTCCATCGACGGCTTCAAATTTGACCCAATCGCCCACTTTGAAGGGCATGTCAGTGAGTAACATAATGGAAGCAAAGAAATTAGATAGGGTTTCCTGGGCAGCAAGGGCGACGGCTAAACCTCCAATGCCAAGACCTGTCAATACAGAGGTAACGGAATAGCCTAAGTTTTGGAAAATGAGTAACAAACCCACGAGGACGACAAACGTTTTAATGCTCTTGCGCAAGAGCGGAATAAATTGTTTCTGAAGCTGCTCATCCTCGGGGGTAAATCTACGGCTCATAAACAATGACAGAAGGTCAGTCACGCGATAGAAGCCCCAAATCACGAGGACCGCAACGGCTACTTTGAGCGCCTGATCCACAGGAGTTTTATATTCCTTGAGCGGGAGCATCATAAAGGCAAAATAGAAGCCCATCACAAAAATCGCTGCGCCAATGGGTGGCCTGATGGCAGAAATCAAAAGCTCATCATACTCAAAGCGAGTCTTACTTGCCCAACGTTGCACCCGCGCGACGACTGATTGATCGACAATCTTGCGAACCACGGCAGCGGCAACGAGAATGAAAATGGCATAGAGGATTTTGGCAATAGGAACTTGCCCCAGCGCCCCCTGCCAAGTGGCCCACAATTCATTGAGGTTTCCCATACTCATCCCCACTTGTTAGCGCCCCATTTAAAGAAACCTTGGACGACAGTGCTGCTTTGGACTTCCATCCATATCATTCCCGAGGTGCCGTCGTAAACCCCTGAAGCTTCTATTCTTATAGCAAATTTGTGAGATGGAAGATTGACACTTTGGTGGGCTGCTGAAATACTCCGGGCGCATAGGCTCAGACTCCTTCCATAGGCTTGGTCCGCAGGCTTGGTTTACAGAGTGATTTGACAAGAATCGGAGCCCGGCAGTGGGGCAAAACAAAAGCAGAAAGGGCAGCCACGATTTATGCGACATAAGCCCGGAAAACTAATCCTATTGCCGACTCCGATCGAAAACTCGGGAGCCCTTGAAAACACCGCACAGGAATTTCTCTTGTCTGGTTGCCTAGACAGCGCAACAGCACCAAGTATCCTGGTTGAGGATCACAAGGTTGCCAGGAGACGCTGGTTGCACTGGGGCTTGCCCAGAGCCATGATCGATCATTTTGTGTTGTTTAACGAGCATACAGAACCCCTCATAAGTCAAGACCTGCTCGCAAAGCTTCGGCAAGGGACGAGCATGGTTTTGATGAGCGACTGCGGGCTGCCGGGAATTTTTGATCCGGGTCAAACGCTTATTTCCTTGTGCTGGAAAAATGGCGTCGAAGTCTCCTCCCTACCCTTTCCAAACTCGACGCTGCTCGCTTTAGCCCTTTCGGGATTCCCCTGCGCTCCCCACTACCTGGCAGGTTTTTTGGCCCGTGATGAGCTTGGCCGTCAAGAAGCTCTCGAAAGGTTATTAAGGAATTTCCCTTGCGGAATCACCATTCTAGATACGCCCTATCGCTACGCAACCCTCCTCTCAGCTATCTTGAAGTTGCACCAAGCTCATCCCGCTCTGACCCAAGGTCGTGAGGTATTTGTCGCCTGTGACTTGAATACCCCTGAACAAGAGTGTCACCGTTTTCCCTTTCAAGATCTTGCAAATTTTTGTCAAAGAGCCCAGGGTCAAAAGCGGGAGTTTATCTTTATTGTTGGCCCCATTTCATGAAGTCTCTCAACTATTGCGATTTTGTCTGGGAAAATGAGGAGCTTTATGCGGTGAACAAGCACTGCGGCGTCCTATCAGTCCCGGGGCGTCTTGGGGCAAAAGATCCACGCCCCTGCTTATCCCAATATCTCCGTCAAGAGGTCGACGCAAGCCTTATGCCGGTTCATCGCCTGGATTTCGAAGTTTCGGGTTTGATGATTTTTGCTAAAGGGCCCCAGGCCCATAAAAAATTGAATCAGGATTTTGAGCATCGCAAAGTACAAAAGACCTACTTGGCCATAAGCTCCCTTCCAGATGACGCAGAGGAAAATCTCCGACAAACTTCGTCTCACATCCAGGATTGGACAAATTTGCTAGTAAGAGGCAAGAAACGTACTTTTATCGCGCCTCATGGAAAATCCGCGAAAACCCAAGCCTGCTTGTTGAAGTATTCGCGCAAAGGATCCTGGGCCCTTTGGCGCCTTAGGCCCTTAACCGGTTATACCCATCAGCTTCGAGTTCAACTTAGTCACCAGTTTCATCCCATTTTGGGTGATACACGCTATGGTGGGACATCACCGTCTGGAAATCTAGACTTTATTGCTCTGTTTTCCACAGGAATAAACTGGGATCAGGAAAAACTGGATGCAGGGACAAAAAAGAATCTTTTGCCAGCTTTAGCGCAGGATAATCCATTCAGCGCGCCATTGAGTTTGCAGCTACCGCCCTTGCTGATCGATGCTTGGATGCTGAAATGTCAAAGCACCTTTGCTTTAGCGGATTTTCAGATCAGTGACCTGGTCGCCCTCCTGTAAGGGTTTTTCGACCCTGGCGCCGTATCCTAAGTGCCGCTGGCGCCGTAGTTTGGTAATGCTCGGGCACTAGGGTCCAGGACATTACAGTTTTTCCAATTTCTATTGGGAAGCCAATAGTCCACGATCCACGCAGCCCGATTTGCATAGCATTCCTCAAACAACTCGCGGTACCACAGAGCTTCTTTGCTCACGGGAGTACCATGTGTAAAACGCTGACTTGCTAGGCGGAAAGCCTCATCCGAATAACGCTTTTCTGCAGCTGCTTTTAAACCATCAACCATGCTATGACCAACCGCATCGGAAAAAGCAGCTTTTTCCCTCAGGAGTAAGGCTTCGGGTAGGTATTTCCCACCAGCGAAAGCCTGGCGCAGGAGATACTTGCCGATGCCATAACGATTGAGTTTCACTTCCCCGGGGATACTCATGACATAGTTCACGAAATTCATATCACTAAAAGGCACCCGAGCCTCTAGGCCGTGAGCAGCAATACAACGATCTGCCCGCAGAACGTCATACATATAGAGTTCGCGAACTCGCTTTTCCGCTTCTTGTTGAAAAGCCACTCCATCGGGAGCAAAATCCGTGTATTTATACCCGAAGATTTCGTCACTGACTTCGCCCGTTAGCAATACCCGAACGTTGGTATTTTTCTTAATCCATGCACAGAGCAAATACATCCCTAGGGACGCTCTAACCGTCGTGACATCCCAGGATTCCAGATGGCGAACAACATGGGGCAAGGCTTGAAATACTTCGTCCATCGTGAACATCACTTCGTGGTGATCACTACCGATGAAATCCGCAACCTGCTTGGCATACTTTAGATCAATCGCGTCTGTCGTGGTCCCAATGGCAAAGGTGCGAATGGGTTTCTGACTCTGCTGGGCTGCAATGCTGCAAACCAGACTTGAATCCAAGCCCCCGCTGAGCAAAAACCCGACCGGCGCATCCGCATGCAATCGTTTGATCACAGCAGCTGTCAATCTCTGGTTGATTTCCTGCAAGATCTCTTGATCAACTTCCCTTTTTGCCAGCACAGGGATTTTTTCATAAGATTTGTACGCGCGAATCTCGTGTCCATCAAAGAAGGATCCTGGGGGAAACGGCTCTACAAAGCTACATAGCTCCGTTAGGGCCTTAGCCTCAGACGCAAAAAACATTTGCTCGCGATCGGTAGAATACCCGTAAAAGAGGGGGCGAATACCCATCGGATCTCTAGCCGCTTGCAAGGTTTGCGTGCGACTATCAAAAGCGACAAAGGCGAATTCTCCGTCGATGCGCTGCAAAGCCCCTTCCAGGCCAAACTTGTCAAGAAGTGGTAAAAGGACTTCGCAATCGCTACTCGATTCGAAAGCGACCTTGCTCAGGTGTTCTTTTTTGAGCATCTCAAAGTTGTAAATTTCCCCGTTGCATACCAGAAGTTTTTCAGAATTATGATTATAGAAGGGCTGCATTCCTTGTGGGCTCTGATCCATAATCGCTAAGCGGTGGAAGCCAACAAAATAATCATCGCGAACTTCCATGCGGCTTTGATCCGGACCGCGATGACGAAGTTTATGAAATTGCGCCACGAGCTCTGGGACGCTCAAAGCCCGCTCGCCGCGTAAACGAAAAACACCCATTAAACCACACATGGATTTACCCCCTAAAAGTCCATTCACAAAGCCCGTTCTAGTATATTATTCACTATGACTCAATAATAATGGTAGTTTCTGCTACTAAAAATGACATTTTATGTATAATTGTTGTAAATATTGTGCTTTGATTAAATTTTATGCATAAAACATCTAAGTTCCGACAAGGGCAAGGAAATATATGCAGGACCTGAGGGAAAGGCCATGACAGATCTAGATTCTTTGGACCGTAAAATCCTGGCGAGATTGCAACAAGAGGCCCGTCGTCCGATTAGCGATATTGCCAAAGAGCTGGGAATTCCCATCACAACAGCGCATATGCGCCTTAAAAAAATGCACGATGCAGGAGTCATTAAAAGCCATGCCCTGGTACTCGACCCTCAGGCACTGGGCTTTCAGGTCCAGGCCTTTGTCGGGCTAACGATGAACCAGAGTCACGCCTTTGGTCAAGTGCTGTCCGAACTGAAAAAACTTCCGGAAATTACTGAAATCCTCTATACGACGGGACAATACAGCTTGTTTCTACGGATTTGGGCTAAATCCATCCCACACCTGCATCTCCTGCTATCGCAACAAATTCAGGCCGTAGCTAACGTGCAGTCGACGGAAACTTTTATCGTCCTGGATGCACCGGTGCACCGAGACTTACCCCTATCCACCTAGCCACTCCAGCGATTGCAATTGCTAGGTCCGTCTGCCGAAGGTCTCCGGCGACAATCCCCATGGACTTTGGCTTCCCAGCATGTTAGCAGAGGCGAGACCACCTTTTTTAAGGAGCCGCCTTGATGAAAACCGCACTCCTACACTGGCTTTTGGCCAGTCTCATTCTCATGGTCGTCTCCTATGCGGTCCCCGGGATCCGCGTGGAAAGTTTTATGGCGGCCTTATGGGGATCACTGACCATCGGCTTTATCAACGTCCTGATCTGGCCACTGCTGGTATTGGTGACACTTCCGCTCACGATTGTTACCTTCGGACTCTTTCTTTTCGTTATTAATGGCTTTGCGCTGATGTTAGCTGCTGCCATTAGTCCTGGCTTTGAAATCATTGGCCTCTGGCCCGCGATTCTTGGCTCCTTACTCTTGACGATCCTAGGCTGGCTCGTGCGCTTCGTTTTTGGTGCCAAGCAGAAGAAGCCCTACAGGATTACCTGAGCTGTGAATCGTCATCCTGAGCGACATCGTCATCCTGAGCGACATCGTCATCCTGAGCGACATCGTCATCCTGAGCGCAGCGAAGGAACTCCATCAAATCTTTCGCCTTCGGCTCAAAATGACGAAACACGCACTGTGAATTTTTTTTTTCGCACCTGGAATTTTGCGAATGCCGCGGGAATGGAGTGGAGGTACCGCCCGGATTCGAACCGGGGAATCGCGGATTTGCAATCCGCTCCCTTAAGCCTCTTGGGTACGGTACCTCTAGGTGAAGAAAATTCTTCGATTCAAAGCCCTTAGCTTCATGACCAAAAAGATCAGTTATCACGCTAAGTAATAGGTGGAGCATTGAACCACAAGCAAAGCAACACCGTCAATGGCTATTGTGAGCTGCTCGTTGGTCAAAGCGTACCAGATAATCCATTTAAAGGATCTTTCTGGCACAATGATGCCATTGTGACTTTATTGCCTGCTTTGTGGGAGAGCGACCATGCCATGCCGGGCTTGGAACTCAAGCTCCTAAGTAGGCTTCACGCACCATCGGATTCTCTAGGAGTTCTTGACCCGTCCCCGTGACAACGATCCTGCCATTGGCCAGCACATAGCCCCTATGCGCAAGACGAAGTGCGAGTTGGGCATTTTGCTCAACCAGAAAAATCGTCACCTGACTCTGCGCAATTTCTTTTAAAATCGCAAAAATCTGCTTAACGATTAAAGGGGCGAGTCCCAAGCTCGGCTCGTCCAATAGAATGAGTTTGGGCGCTGACATCAAAGCGCGACCAATCGCCAACATTTGCTGCTCCCCTCCAGAAAGAGTCCCAGCTCGCTGATTTTGCCTCTGTCGCAAAATCGGAAATCGATGCATCACGTCTGCCAAAATCTGATTCTCGGCCTGACGAGCTTCCGGCCTAGCTGCCAGGGTGCCCATGGCGAGATTTTCATAAACGGTCATTCCCGCAAAAACGTGCCGGCCTTCTGGCACTAAAGCGACGCCCAAAGCGGGGATGGTATGGGTTGGTCGTTGATGAACCGCATGACCAAAAACGGAGACCTTACCCGAGGTCGATCGCGGTTGGGCAAACACACTATTAATGAGGGTCGACTTGCCTGCACCATTGCTGCCGATCATGGCCACGATTTCACCACACTCAACATGCAGGCTCACAGAATGAAGCACTTGTATGGCCCCATAGCTACAGCAAAGGCTTTCCATCTCTAGCGCAGGTGTTAAAAGTTCTGACTGTGTGCTAGCGGCCATCATCATCCTCTTCGCCGAGGTAGGCCGCAAGCACTTTAGGATTCTTGCGAATCTCGGCAGGCTTGCCACTCGCTATAACTTCGCCAAAATTTAGCACGATGATTTCATCACACAAATCCATGACAAGGCCCATATCATGCTCAATCATCACCACCGCTACGCCGAACTGATCGCGAATACGGCGAATAAGGATCCCCAGCTCCTGCGTTTCTTTTGGGTTAAGGCCGGCCGCGGGCTCATCCAGACAAAGCAATTCAGGTCGAGTGGCCATTGCTCGCGCGATTTCCAGTTTACGTTGGTGGCCATAAGGCAAAGTTTTGGCCAAGCGATGAGCGTCGGCCTTCAGGTCTACAAAGTCTAGCCAATCAATGGCCTCGCGGATAAACCCCTGCTCTTCATCGCGAAAGGCTTGTAAGCCAAGGAGTCCCCCTAGAATCCTCGTTTTCATAAAACGATGTTGCGCCACCAGCAAGTTTTCAAGCACCGTCATTTCTGGAAACAAGCGAATGTTTTGAAAAGTCCTTGCGATTCCTGCCCGTGCAACCAAGTAAGTTCCACCAAAAAAACGATACCAAATGGTCTTGCCCAGCGCCAAGGGACCTCGAGTTCCCTTCGCTCGTGGCATCATGCCAATCAAGTCGTTGATATCCACTTGCGAGCCACTCGACTGATATAAGGAAATAGAGCCCTCGTTCGGCCGATAAAATCCCGTCAGACAGTTGAAAAGGGAGGTTTTTCCAGCTCCATTGGGCCCGATGAGTCCGGTAATCGAATGAGCGGAAATTTCCAAACTAACCTTCCGAAGCGCCTGTACGCCGCCGAACGACAGTGAGAGGTCACGTATCGTGAGTTTTTTTTCTGTCACTTCCTGCATCATGGATTTCCCAACGAGGGCCACTCTAGCTTGCTTCCAAGCTGTATTTTTTTCGGC
This sequence comes from Oligoflexales bacterium, assembly GCA_044357055.1. Lineage (GTDB taxonomy): Bacteria > Bdellovibrionota_B > Oligoflexia > Oligoflexales > JBIKVD01 > JBIKVD01. The sequence continues at coordinate 9,983 of JBIKVD010000113.1, forward strand.
GGGACAGGGCGATACCTTGCGGCCTAAAGAGCATCATTCCCACCATTAACAAACCAAAGATCAGGATTCGGTATTGCGAAAACTCGCGTAAAATTTCGGGCAAGCCGGTGACTACCACGGCAGCGATCACGACCCCACCAACAGAACCCATACCGCCTAAAACCACAATGGCAAGGATAATCGCCGACTCAAAAAAGGAAAACGAGCTAGGATTGATAAAACCTTGGAATGCCGCAAACATAACTCCCGCCACTCCACCCCACATAGCTCCGATACTAAAGGCCGACAGCTTGGTGCTAACATGATTGATGCCCAGGGACCTGCAAGCAATTTCGTCTTCCCGCAAAGCCTCCCAGGCTCTACCTAGGGGCATTTGCTTCACCCGACTCAAAAAGCGCATAAGCAAGAGACATGCAAAAAATAACAAAAAATATAAAAACATGTACTCATGTTCGGGGGCATATTCCAAACCTGTTAACTCATGAATCGTCATACCACCCTGTTTTGCTCGGCGACCAAACTCAATGCCAAACAAAGTTGGACCAGGCGCATTGAGACCATTCGGCCCGCCGGTGACTTCCAGCCAATTATTCAGGACTAGACGAATGATTTCACCGAATCCCAAAGTGACAATGGCAAGATAGTCCCCATGCATGCGCAAGACCGGAAAACCAAGGATAGCTCCGAACAGACCGGCGCACAGAGCCGCCAAAGGCAAGGCACCCCAAAATCCTAAGCCAAAAGACTCGGCGCCAATGGCGTAAATATAGGCTCCGATGGCGTAAAATCCGACAAAACCCAAATCCAAAAGTCCAGCAAGCCCCACGACAATATTCAGACCTAACCCCAGCAGCACATAAATCATGCACAGGATCATCACGCTAAGCCAATATTTGTCGCTCAAAAAGGGCAGTGTCATGAAAACGAAGGCCGGCACCCATCGCAAATGCGGGGTACTGTAAAATGCGGTCACCGCCTTGCTTAGCCTTTGCAAAGGTATAGGATTGTGAAACCGTGCCGGAGAGATAGCGCGGAACACACGCAACATCAAGCCTGCTCCGAGGACGAGGGCGACAGCCCCCAAGCCCCGCCCTGGAAGCACTTTTAAGTCATAACCACTTAGTTGCAGGCCCCAAAAGGGGAAGACCAACAGGAAACACGCCACCATAGCAAAAAAGCCGTAAAGCATCCTGCTTCGCCAAGATTGGATGGGCTGCACGCTCATTCGTGAAATCCTAAAGTTGAATCAGAGACCAGCAACACCGATACTTTCCAGTCCAGATCCTCTGAGCAGGCTTAGACTTTTTCTATAGCAGGGCGACCCAGGAGACCGCTCGGTTTAAAGATCAGCACTAAGATTAAGACGGAGAAAGCGAACACGTCCTTGTAATCCGAATTCACAAAACCGGAAAACATCGACTCGCATAGTCCCAGGACGATCCCGCCCAGCATAGCTCCGGGAAGCGACCCTATGCCACCCAACACAGCTGCTGTAAAGGCCTTCAAACCAGTGATAAAACCGATACTAAAATCAAAGGCCCCGTAATTCATGGTGATTAAAACCCCGGCAA
>JBIKVD010000114.1:0-11499 GCA_044357055.1 Oligoflexales bacterium
CTGTACGATGGCCTCATGAGTTTCTGCTAGACTTGCAAGAACATCTGGGCGCAGATCAGATTTAGGATAGTTTTGTAGGAAAGTATTCTGAACTTCTATAGCCCTTTTGATGTCTCCAGCCCGGTACAAGTTGGCAGAAGCGAAGAACAGAGCTTTCTCTGAATTTTTATCGCCTTTGAACTTCCCTTCATAGGCAACGAAGGCGGCGGCGGCATCAGCGTGTTTGCCTTCCTTTTCCAAGTTGACAGCGATATTAAAGGCCGCAGCTTGATAGGCGGTACGGATCTGTTCAGCTACCTTTGCTTGCTTCATCAAAGGCTCGTTCTTCTCGAAATGCTGACACCACTTAACGACATTTGCCCATTCTGATTTGTCAGAGTAGTAGCTAATCACAGTTCTCGCTGCTGCTTCAGCTTGAAGTGTTCCAGGGATGTCATCTGTGGTTCTGATAAATCGGTCAATAGCTGGCTGATAGTGGCCATGATCAAAATAAGTTTTCGCCGCCGTAATATACATGGGGTGACTCTCTTTGTCTGTGCCCCAATGTTTGATGTAGTTGTCCAGAGCCTCCACCAGACGGATTTTTTCTTGAGGAATTGGCAAAGGGCTGGGCACTTGGCCAAGGGGTGGTAGCTGTGGGTAGGTCTTAGCCGTTATAAGGCTATTGAGAGCAACAACCGCGTTTGTTGCGGATTCTTTTGCATACTTGCCTTTAGTTGGATTCTGGCGAGACACTAGCATATACTGCGCAGCAGCCGGATCGTATTGATTAAATTCGTGGAGGATCTCCGCAAAATAGAAGCGAATCTCATAGGCAACTTCTGTCTTTGGGAAATTTTGGAGATACAGGGCATAGAATCGGGCAGCCACTTTCAGGTGATCCGTTGATTTGGTCTTGATGCCGCGGCTATGGTAAGAAGCTCCATAGCGATGAAGATTTCGCTCGATGCGTGAGGAAGTCTCAGTAGTTTCATCAGGAAACTTCTTCGTCCAAGTGGTATCGCCCAGATAGAGCTTGGTCATCTCTTCTGCTTCGGTATAAGCGATGGGTGCTCTGTTCACTAAATCGAATAGCTCCACAAGCTTTAGGTGAACATCTGGATTGGTTTTGCGATTTGGAGCCTCTTTCAACAAGCGAGCGTAAACTTGAATCGCTTTGTCATTCTTGCCTTGCGAAGCATAGATTCCTCCAAGTCTTTCTAGCATAACGTAGAAGGAATCTTGCTCGCCGATGGTTTTAAAGTATGCCCAAGCAGAGTCAATATCCCCCGCATCGGCCCAGACCATAATAAGATCCTTGATGGCTTCTTCACGAAGATTGAGTCCAGTATTGACCTTTTCCTTTTCATTCTTGTCCGCTAAGCGAATGACTAACTTGAAGGCGGAAACCGATTTGCTGAGATTTTCCTTCATCTCCTCATCTGTCTTTGAATTGAGATTGTAGTGTGCCCATCCCAGTTTGTAGACAGCGTAAGGGTAGGCGCGGTGCTCCTTAAATTTCATGGCCTGCTTGTAATAGGTGAGTGCTTTGTCGGCTTGAGCTTTCTCAAAATAGTGCTCACCCAGCGCAAGATAAGTATCGGGAATGAGATCTGACTTTGGATGATCTTTGAGGAGCTTCTCATAATAGAGTACGGCGCTATCCATGCCAAGACGACTTAAGGTTTTAGCCAAAACAAAGAGAACTTGAGCTGTCCGAGGGTGTTTAGGGTGATTGGTTGCCAAGGCGCGAAAGGTATTCGCTGCTCGATTCATTTCTTTCTTCGAGAGGTCATGGTTGATCTTGGGCTGTGGTCCTTTTTCATCCTTTGCCCAGGTCTCATAATCTCTTTTGAACTTCTCAATTTCCACTTCGCGCATAAAATCATGCCGCTCAACGTAAAGTTCTCCCATTCTTAGCATGAGCTCGAATTGCTTTGGACCCTTATCCTTTTCCTTCTTTAAGAGTTCGGCTATGGCATCAATGGATTTGACACGTAGCTTGTCAGCCTCGGCCTCCTTTTTAAGATCTTTTTCGAGGGAGGTCCCACGAAAGTGATCTGCATAATCCTCTATGGTAGGGGCCTGCTTTTTGCCCTGGAGATCCAAGGTTGCTCTCCCGAGGGACGCCCCCGTTAAAGCATCTGCATAGAAAATGCAGAGCATAAGTGGGAGAATGATTTTGACATTTTTCATGACAATTCCTCTAGTTAATTGGATGATGTCGATAGCTGATTACATTCTGGCTTTGCTTGGTACACATAATAGCCAACTTCGTCCCACCAGTATTCGTTGTGCTCGCTTTGATCCCAGCTGCGATTGTCCTTTGCCCATCCTTTCACGCGGCTGACGTCTGTCTCTGCTGAAGTCATTTTGCTTGAAGCGTGCAATTGTTTGCCCAGGATCTTGTCTTTCTGACTCATGAGTAATTCGAGATAGAGAAACTCCGATTGTGTAAACAATTCATCGTAGGATTCTTTCATCGCGCGGAATTCTGTGATGAGTTGAGATCCTAGATCTTTTTTGATCGAAGTGATAAGGCGTTCCATGTAGGTGGCTGCGGTTTCGGTTCCAACTTGCGAACCGAAGACCCCGCGTTTCTCAAGACGTTGTTTCTCAGTTAGAAACGCAGCGAATTGCTCTCTGATTAGGAGCATTGAACTGCGATTTGTGGCGGTCTCAATCAAATGTTTGGGTATGCCCAAGGAACTCTCGGAGACATTTGAGATGAGGTCTTCAAAAAGAGTGTAGGCAGTTTCTGGCACCAGACGTTTTTTGTTCAAAAAATCCCCTAAAGAGGCAACGGCATCGCGGTGATTCTCGACGAATTTCGCGAGAGAATCACTGGCAGCGTCATAGTCGCAGATCCAATAAAATATAATCGATTTTAGGATATCAAGTTCCGGATTGAAGACGTCTTTGAAAAATGGACTTTGTGCGCCGTGTATGGCTCCCAGGGCGTGATTAGGGTATCCCGCCATGAAGAGTGCCCATGATTGCTCAAAGAGTGCGTCATAATAGGAATCGCTGTTCTTATCCACAGAACGGTAGTATTGAATAGACTTGTCAAATTCCCTTTGCTCATAGTGGATGCGGGCAAGCGCTAGACGCGCATTGTTGGCGACTTCCATCTTTGTACGGCCCGCGAAGGTCTGAGCACTGAGTACAGAAGGATTGAGAATTTTTCGGAAGGAGGCCATCGCCAGACTGCTATCTTTGTTATCAAGGGCTAACAAACCTGTCTGAAACTGGGCATTTGCAAGATAGCGGTCTTTAATATCGACTTTTTGAAAGGAGTCTATGGCTCCCTTCATGTCTCCAGATTTAGCGGAAACACGTCCATTAACGTAGTGCCAGTTGCTGCCGAAATATTGTGGTTCGCCGGAGCCAAGTTTCCCCAGGGTGGAATCAGCAACGATTTCCAGAATATTGAGAATAGGCGCTTTCGCAGAGGTGTCCCAGAGTATCTTCCAAGCTCTTTCCAATTCCTTATCTTGTGGCGAGGAAGACAAGGTGATCGCTTGTGAGGCAAAGATACTGGCAAGGATCGGGTATTCGTCTCGTGCCAGAATGTTTGCTTGCGCTAGGAGCAGATTGGCTTTCGCTTCTTTTTCAAGATTCGCTAGGTTGGAGATGCGATTGAGTTCGATCCACATTCCTTGATTTGTTGTGCTACCATCGCGATAGCTCAAGCGTAAATTCTGGAGTTGTTCCTCTGGAGTCAGAGGATTTTTGGGCTTTTTGCTCACCAATGACGTTTTGCTATCAATCTTCTTATTAGCTGATTTTTTGCTGCTCGACTTTTTATTCGCAGACTCTTTCTTACTACTAGATTTAGTCTGTACCTTGGTTGGGCTGAGGGTTTGGCTTTTGCTGACTTGGGCGTTGGAGATGCTGTTTGTGCAAAGCAACGCTGTTGTCAAAGCCATCGATGTCAGCTTTGGCATGAGGTTCATTGACTTGTTTTTTTGGCAATTCATGGGTTTTTCCCACCGTTTCTGTTAAAGAAAAAAGTAGCTAAGTCCAAAATCAATCGAGATCAATTCCTTAGATGTTTCTTTTTTGGAACGTTGTTCTTTGTAAATGCGGTCGCGGAAGTCCACCCGAAAGGACAGGGAATCCGAAAAATAGAACCTCTCGCCGATTCCTATATTAAAGGCAGTTTTACGACCTTGATCGGTATCGACTGAGGAGAAACCTCCCGTAACATAAAGGTCAAAATAAACGATAGCTAGGTCAACAAGATTCATTTTTCCATAAAAGGGTGCCGCGATGAAATTAATGTCAGTGATTTTGTGTACGGCATTTGTTTCAGGATCTGGAGAGACAAAGGTTCTTTCATCATTCTGATCTGCAGGTCTATAGACGAGTTTAGAGAGGGCTTTACGATCCTCGCTGTCCTTAACGGTGGTCGTCATATGCTGAAGGTCTATACCGACCCACTCAGTGAGAAAGAGCCCAAGTCTAACGCCATGAGTGTAGGTTTTGAGATAGGCTTCATCTCTGATATTGCCTACGATCAGACCCAACTCAGGCCGAAGTGTTTTCTTAAAGAACCGACTTTGTAAGACCTTAACGGGCTTTTTGTCTGAGTCCCCGCGGATGTCATCCGGGTCGAGCTCAAATCCCTGGGCGGAAAGCGACAGTAATAATGATAGTGAAGCAAGAAGTGCGTTTCTTTTCATGTCGTCATAGCCTCTAAAAGTCTGCAAAGTAACGTTTGCCATGAGGAGTCTGGCAATCCGTGTACTGGTCAACTAGGTAAAGGGTTCGGAGGATTGAGTAAAATATTGAGATAAAACGAAAGGCCTTGAATCTGTGTCTGTAACGTTCTAATAAGACGACATTAAATGCTACCCAACAAAAGCCCTTGCGGGAAGAATTTCGCAGGGCCCAGAAAAGACGGCGGGTTGCGGGCCTCATTTTGGGAGCCGCTCTGTCCCCCGAGAAGGGCGCAAAGTACGAAAAAAGCACCCAAGCGAGTTGGCATCCTCTAGCCAACCGGCCGAAAGGCTAGCGCGTAACCCAAAAGGTACTTTGTTGGCTTTCGCCCTCGGTTCCGACGCAGTACAGCTGATGCTTTCCTAAGTTTACCGTTAACCTTGTTCCAAGATAGTCCTGGGGACGGAGAGTATCCAGTTGGCGGCCGTTATGAAAGCAGTTGGTTAGAGAGCTTAGGCTTTGCAAGCGAAGAGGTATGTCTAACGAACCATCGCTTTTCCATAAATGATATATGGTTCCCGGACGCGGGGATTCTATCGTCAATTGAGCTTTATGGCTGCTTATGCGGCGAGAGCAGCTGGGGTGAAATGGGGGGATGGTTTCCGCATAGCGGGGCATACCCCTAAACCATTTCGCGATGGCAGCGGGAAAGATTAAGAAATTTTTATAGTCACTAGCCCGTCCCACAGCGCAGTCAGGATCGAGTCGGAGGCCGGTGGCCTGATCAAGAAGGACTTTCTGATGGTAGGGGCAGTGAGGAAGGATTTTATTGATCCCAATGACGTGTTTGGTAAGTGGGCATTGACCCGTAGAGGTCATGCCGGAAAAAGCACAGACTTCTATTTCACGAGCCATGGTTGGAGGAGCTTTGGCGCCTGGGTTAACAATACCGATATTTTCAAAGATGCGGAATAAGAGTGGTCCAGCGGAAGTCGCACCAACCAAGCTTTGACTGCTAAAGTTATTCAGGTTCCCCAGCCAGACGACGACTGTATGTTTGGAATCATAGCCGACAGCCCACGCGTCTCGCCGCCCTTGACTTGTTCCCGTTTTCCAATGGAGTGACCTTGACGTGGGCAGATATTGACTGGAATTGGGAAAGTCAGGTCGATTTTTCGCGCCCAAGCTTTGGTTCGTTAGGTAGGCCGCCACGGGGTGCATCCAGGGAGCTGCCTGGCTAGGGGCATCTTCCCTACCCCTAATGGGGAGGTATTGTCCACCGTTCGCCATAGAGTTGTATAGTTGCAAAATTTCTAAGGGACTTGCATCCATGGCCCCAATAATGGCGGACAAACCGAGTGACGATCGTTGAGTTGTGAGTGGCATGCCACCTGCTTCCAGGTAGCTCAGAAAGGGGTCCATGCCAATGACTTCCAGCAGGTTCACAAAGGGTAAATTGAGACTTTCTAACAGGGTATCTTTTGCAGATAGCAGACCCCGAAAGGTACCATCGAAGTTCTGCGGGCTATAGCCGTGGTAAGCCATCGGGACATCTGGGAGCATCGTTTCAGGCAGCATTTGACCTTGCTCGATAGCGAGAGCATAGAGAAAGGGTTTCAGTGTAGAACCAGGCGACCTTGGCAAAGCAAAGGAATTGAGAGCCTGGTCATGGGACGCATCTAAATAGTTAAAGTTTCCTATCGCTGCTTTTAGCGAACCGTCATCCTGCTTGGCCACTAGAATAGCGATATTGTGAATGCCGGATCTTCGAAGATCTTCCCTCGCTTGGAGTACGAATTGCTCCAAGCGATCTTGCATGGCTAGATCCAGCGTGCTGACTTGCCTTGAATTTTGCGGGTATTGCTCCTTGAGCCATTGGGCGAAATGGGCTGCTTTTACAGGAGGAAAGCCAAAACTCTTGGGGACCTCGGTCGCCTCAGCCCTCTGTGTCTCGTCATCAGATAAAATTTTACAGCGTCGCCAAGCCCGAATCGTCCTTTGTTGATACGTTCGCCAATGAGTTCGATGATTTGCACGGGCTCGATCAGGAGCCTGAGGAAGGCTTGCGAGAAAAGCAAATTCGCCATGGCTTATTCGAGAGGACGACTTAGCAAAATAATATTGCGCGGCAGCCTCCAGACCCTCCAGGTTCCTGCCATAGGGCGCATAGGTAAGATACAGTTTCAGAATTTCGTTCTTGGAGAAACGAATGGATAGCTGAATGGAGCGAAGCAACTCGCGAATCTTGGCCTGCATGGTCCGGGGGCGGGGCTCCAATAGCCGAGCCAGTTGCATGGTCAGAGTCGAAGCCCCAGAGACATTTTTCCCCGATCGCCTGTTTTGTTTCACGGCGCGCATGATGGCGAAGGGATCAAAACCCGGGTGCCAAGCAAATCTTTTGTCTTCCAGGTACATCAATGCCTCAGGCAACCAATGGGGCCACGCTTGCTGGGGGTCCAAGGGAAACCTCCACTTCTCATCGTGGGAAAGGAAGCCGCGCAGAAGCTGACCATCTTGACTGTAGATTCCATGGCTATATTTAGGCTTGATCTTGTCAGGGAGGGGGACTAGCCAGGCTGTCAGCCAAAGAGCAGCAAAACCCAAGCAGAGCAGTATAGATGCGTACTTAAGGGATGTTCTTATCAATGGTGATAGGTACCGTTTCTCTGTCATTAGCCACTACTACTTTATGGTCACCTGAATGGCATCTGTCATCGACATTTCTTGCGGGTCATACATCAGTTCCATCGTCGCTGGTCCACCATAGTAATTCCCCGCCGTGACCGCTCTTACCATATAGAAGAAAGATTTCGGAGCTGCATTTTTTGGCTCCGCAGGTAAGGTCCCGAAAATCTGTATTTGGTCATCTCGCATGTCCAAGAAGTCCGGGGTTAATGAATTTTCACTTAAAAAACTAGTGGCGGCAGCCCTACCCAGCCTGGGGTTTTCAATTTCAAAACCGGCAGGGAGGTAATCAACAATAGCCAAATTTTCCAGCGCTCTTTGGCTGTTATTGATCAACACTAGCTCGACGATTAACCGGTCACCAAGTGCGACTTCATCCAATTTGGCTGCTTGTCCATCGAGTCGATAGAAATTGCGCTGTAGGCTCATGAGGGACGAACTTCGCTTGACCGCATCACGGTCCTTGGCAAAACCCCGTGCTTTGACATAAAGCGTGGGCGTCTTGTCGCTGGGTGAGCTCATTTCGATCACCTTGTCAGTGATGTTGCCGCTTGTTTGCCAGACCGGCAGTTGATTGATATGTGCATAAGGTTCTATGGTTTTGCCATCTAAACTCAGTTTGTTTTGCTTGCTCGCTTCCATATCCATGCCCTGCAAACGCTTACCCAGCCCTGCGATAGCCCAGGCCAGTTCTTGAGTTGAGAAATACCGGTCTGTAGCTCCCAGGGAAGCTGCGACACTAGCAGCGAGTCCTTCTAAACGTGAATCCTGTGGAAAAACGTCTTCTCCGAGCGCGAGACGCATGGCGTCGGTGCGAGGAGCCGACCAAAAGGTTTGACTATGTTCCCTTGGTCCTAAGCTAGCAAGTTGAAAGAATCCCTGATCGGGCTTTAGCTGTTTTTGAAAGCTGCTGCTGAGTTGTTGATCTCCAATGATTTCCAAAGTGAGCATGATGAGAAAATCATTCTCAAGTGTTAGGGAACCGTGATCATGTTTTTCTTGCAAGTACTCAGCAAGACGTTTGCGATGGGGCTTCTGTGCCTTGGCAAGGACAAAATGTGCGAAGGGCTCTGAACGTTTGACATTCTTATCTTGGGTGCTCCGAGAAATCTGTCTGTGGAGGAACTGAAGGGCATCATCGAGGGTGTTTTGCGGAATGGCGTAGCCTTCTTTCTTTGCATCCAAAAGCAGATTCGTCACAAATATGGAAGGCCAAAACATAGCTTCGTCTTGTCCTGGCCAGTAGGCGAAGCCGCCCGATCCTGTTTGCATGGACAAGAGCCGTTGTATTCCTTTCTGTGCCATATCCCGCACGAGTTCGGGATTGGCTAGGTCAGGGGCAATCCAGGGGAGGAGCTTGGGGATATAGACCAAGGGGAAGGTGGCGGACGATGTTTGTTCGACGCAGCCATAGGGGTAGCTAATCAAATGCTTGCCGCGACTCAAGCTATCAAGATAGGGAAGCCCTGAGACAGCGAACTCCATCTCCACATTGTCGGAGCTAAAATGATCGGGGAGAAGACTTGTGAGGGCCACGGCCCCTTGTTCCCGACTTATGACAAAACTCGATAGGCTGGGCGTGGATGGTAGCAATGGGATCTGCAGCTGATCGTGAGTTTCATCTTGGTCGTATTTCGCGGAAAGGCTAAAGGTGGCTTGCCCAAAAAGCCCTATCGTGCGCCCGCTGATGAAGGCGGTATGGGAAGAATTAGCGGCGATATCATGGGTTTGTTGGCGATCCGCTGGAGAGTTCAAGGCCACACCTTCATTGGTTGTCACAGTTAAAGCTACTTTCAGCGCTTTTGCTGTCGTGTTGGCAAGAAAGACGGGGAAGCGAAACTGGTCGTCTTGCGCAAGAAAGCGCGGCAATGTTGCTTGCATAACGAGAGGGTCTGCCACGGTGACAAAACCTTCTGCCATAGATAGACGCTGCCCGGAAACTCCCAAAACCATGACTCGCAGTTGACCTTGAAAGGCGGGAATAGGTACGGAGTGTTTGATCTTGCCATTGTCAGAGCTTAGACGGCCAGAAAAGTGAGACACAATCCGCACCGGGATGACCCTGCCGCGAGCTTGTTCGCGCCCAGATTGATCCCCACCCGTTTGGGGCTTCTCGCCAGTAGCATAGGTCCACCCCATGCTTTCAAGAGTTCGGGAGTCCAAGCGTCGGGGCTCAAAAAAGTGCTTCTCCGGATCCGGGGTTCTAAAATCGGTGAGTTGTAGGATCCCCTCGTCGACAACTGCAACCGTATATTCTGTCGGGTCGCTATGATCTGCGGCTAACTCGATCTCTAGAGAATTTCCCGGTCGCATCGAGGCAGGGACGCTTAAGGAGGTTTTAAAGCGATGCTCCTCGGGCACCACATTTAGGGATTTCATCCCGTAGGCTCGGGCGGGAAGATAGGTTTGCCCTAACAAGGGGGTTTTCAATAATAGAACGCTAACATAGAAATTTGGTAAAACTCTCGGCGCACGTAGTTTCACTTCGCGCCTCCCAGGCTCCACTTTAATAAAAGTTGAGCTCATGAGATTTTCGGCTTCAGTCGTTACCAAGGCATAGCCTTCGAAGGGTGACTCGAATGAAATATCGAATGACTCGCCGGGGAGCATCTCTGATTTTGCGATCTCGACATTCAACTGTTCAGGAGTGGTGGGCTTGGGTGTCGTATCTCCTACATACGCGCCACTATAAGAACGGTAGCTGGTGTAGCCGAGTGCCGTGGGCATTTCGCTGATAAGATTGCCGCCGACGATGTTCGCTCGTACGACATAAGAACCCCTACTGTCCCCTGTCTTGAGGGAAATTGTGGCTTCGCCCCCCACCAATTTGATTCTTTCAGAAACACTTTGTTGGATCTCGTACTCTTCTTCATTCCAGCTGTAGTACCCATATTCTTGTGAATAAGAGTAGATCCAATCAGACTCCTTACGGAAAAGAGAAACTTCCACTTCGACCTCTTCCCCAAGTGCTTTGCCGCTCAGATCAAAGAGTTTGGCTTGCAAGGAAAGAGTCTCTGTTTGCGATGGACCAGGTCTTAAACCTAATACCCTTTGATCTTTGGCCATCAAGGCCTCTGTTCTCTTGATGGAAACGCGCTCACTGCCAGATTCCTTGACCTCGATCAGAGCCCTCGCCCTGCTGATTTTCTTGGGATCTATTTGGCCGCTTAGATCGCAGACAAAGGATCCCGCCCCTGCAGCGTCTAGGCTTCCGTTCAGAGGCTCTGCCCCCGAACTGGTGGCCTTGCTAGTGGTGGGAAGTGAGACAAAATACTCTGGTGCGCCGGGGATGCGTTCAAACCCAGGCAGCAGGTCGCAAAGGACTTGATAAGTGCCTTCGCTGACTGGCGGTCCGAAGAGATAGTGAGCAGAGAGTTTGAAATTTGCCTTCGAATCATGAAATTGAGCCGCTTCAGGGGAGGCTTCTAGCCGAATTCTCTCAGGGACGAACTCCTCGACATTGACCCCTTTGTTAGCGATCAATTTTTCTCCTACCCAAGCTTCGAGCGTATACACCCCGGTGGAGAACTGTCGCTGTAGAGGAAATTCTATGGAGGACAGGCCCTGGGGGCTTGATTCATCACTTTGTTCGCGAAGAATTTTTCCTTTAGGATTCTTAAGAAGCCAACGAATGGCAGTAGCGCGAACGGGTTGCTGCTCCATACTGCGCAACACTAACGAAGCTTGGATGGTTTCACCAGGGCGGTAAACTCCTCGGGAAAAATACAAGAATCCATCGACTTGTTGCTCGGCATCTTTATAAGGGCGGGTGCCGGCTTGAAAGCGATCGATATTGATAAGGAGTTCACGAAAGCTGAGATAGCTGAGATCGTCAGCAGCTTTTAGGAGCAGCCATTCGGGCTTATGGGGCTGATTCATGACCCCTTTCATGGAACAGTTGCCGTCTGATCCAGTTGTGCAAGATCCTAGCAGGCGATTGGCAAGTGAAAAGGCCTGTACCTCAACACCAGACAAGGCAGAAAGATCTTTCAGGGCCCGTGTCCAGAGATGGAGATCCTTGCCATCCGCTTTAGCTATGGCAGAAAGATTGGTATGAACAACGCTGGCAAAATCCTGAAAGCTGCCCTTTTTATCTCTCTGTGCCTCTTCATACTGGTAGACACGAACCACGAACACGCCGTTGCCTTTCAGTTGGGCTCCAGAAAGATCCAT
>JBIKVD010000427.1:0-3401 GCA_044357055.1 Oligoflexales bacterium
TGGATTGATGGAATCCTTTCCGCCATAGGTTGCGGGAAAATCAACGATGCGCGTGGGAGCGATTGCCTTTGAAACTCTGGTAGCAACTGTAGAGTTACTTGGGCAATTTTGCGGAAAAAGGCGCGAGATATGGCAAAAACGCTCAGGGTTGGGGGGGGAAGCGGGAAGAAAGCTCCACTGGGAAGCATGGGCTCCTAAATGCGAGAATTTTCCTGATGAAATGCTATTTTGCAAACTGGAGCTTAAAGCTGTGTAGCTTGGCAGGCGGTTTGCCATCGGGTGATTGATCGAGACACAGTAATTGTCTACCGAACCTTTGCGAATCCCTGTAACATCCTCAATCCTTTGTTTCAGGTCAATATTGAAAGAAATACGATCGCCGCCCTCGACCAAACTTATGAAGTGACGCCAAGGGGTTAACATGCCGGAAGTCGAGTCGGCGAAATTTTGGCTTAAATTACCGCGATAGATATTGCGCAGTGCACCAAAATAGATGAGCATTTCACTGCTGAGGCGATTCTTTTGAATGAGCCTCTTGGATTCGTCACCCATGGCTCCCATCATGGTAACAGTCATTAGCGAGATCGTACCCATTAATGCGGCCGCGAGGATGACTTCCATCAAGGAGAAGCCGCCTTGGGATTTAAAGGGCAGCGGAAAATCTTGCAGGTCTTTTGTAGGTTTGTTGCAATCCATTGCAAATCACTCGCTAGCGCTATTTTTTTAGTTTGTCGTTTAGAAAAGCCGTGAATTTCTCGTATTCGTCTTTTGGATATTTATTGTTCTGGATAAACCAATCTCCCGTCATCAGGCCATTAGCAATAAGAAAATGATCCTCATAGCGCTGGGTGACGGAACCATCCTCGTTTGCTAGCAGCAAATTCCAAACCGATACCGCATGGTCGTTCTTCACCAAGTCAATCGCCGACACCTGCCGCAAATTTCCGTGACGGTCGTTTAACGCATCACCAATTTTGATTCCGTCCGCCCGCTTGACCACACCACCCACCAACATTGGGTGATTATCAGTCACCGTTATGGAGGGGTGAACCTTGTCACTAAAGGTAAATTTATAGAGCGCTTTGTGCTCATCACCGACGTATTTTTGCGTAATGCCCATGGCTTTTCCGGTAATGGGATTGAGTATTTTATCGATCTTGGTAATTTTACTAATTGGCTTTTGGCTGCCGTCAGCCATTGTAATCAAAGTATCACCTGTAAAGCATCCATTGGTCGTGCGGCAGGCGATATAGGATATCTCGCGGCGACAATCATTGCGGTCTTCCACATTATGGTAGGTGATATAAAAGCATAGATCTTGTTCATGTGCGTAAGACTGCTCATTTCGCACGATCAATTCATGAGTGGTGTTGTAATCTTGGCATTCTGCATTCCACGTTAGCGCAACCTTTTCTCTTTTTATCTTTAGTATCCCTCCTGTATTCTTTTCCAGGGTATACTTCACGAAACTGTCTGAGCCTGCAAAAACCTCTGGAAGGGGTACGGTAACGCTGAGATCGGGTCCAAACTTGGCAATGTGTTGGCTGCCATCGTAGGTGTATTCTACCTTAATGATGGTGATTCCATCCGGGCCAAGTTCCTCGTGCGAGCCTTGGTCTTTATAGTAGGTCTTGGTATCAGTGGCGACAAAATAGATCTCGCCTACTGAAAATTTTCCGGAAAAATGCTGCACGGCACTCTGGTCATGCTCCGTAAGGTCTATAGCTGCGGCACTAGCTGGGTCAAAAGTGAAGGAACTCGCAGGGCCGACAGAAATTCCTTCAGGATAGTTAGTGTTCCAAGGATTAAGCCTCTCTGAGTTGAGGGTGGTAGTCAAGTAGGAGCTGTTCTTGATAAATGCTAGCCGATTATCTTGTAAATTAGGACCATAGTAGCGACAGGTTCTCGCAAGATTGTCGTATTGATACTCGATGCGGAATAGGGGGTAACGAATCTTGGCGCAGAAATCAATTTGTTCTTGATCGATCATTTTGTAGGCCGTTGAATCGTCATGGTCGAAGATCAAAGAGCGACGGCAGCCGTTGAGAAGAGCTTTGCGCATGTTTGGGTCATCATAGCTAATGCCTTCGGGCCATTCAGGAGCTGCGGTAGAACCAGCTGACTGGATTTTTCCGGTCTTATGAATCAGCCAGCCTTCAAAAGTGGATTGATCATTTCCTGCTGGATCTGCAGACGTGCCTACCATTTGCGGGCCATCGAGTGACCCACCTTGAGCAGCGGCACGGACCGTCAGGTCAGCATCGCTGGTGGCAGGGTCGACATTTTCGAACTCGGCATTGGCGGTTTGCTGATACCGGCCCCCTAGCCTTCGCGGCTCAAGAAAGGGGTTCTTTAGCCCCGGCACCAGCGCTTCATGATAGAACTTATAGAGAGCCTCTGGTTGGATTTCTGCAGGGTTGATATCATTACCTTGCTCCAAATGGTAGCGACGAAGATTGATTCTGCCGCTGATATTGTCCAGATAGTTTGGGTTCGGCATCAATTTGACTTTGCCGTCTTTATGGTATTGAGGGGCGCCATTTACGGTTACTGGCTGCATAAAGGGACAGTGATCTGTTTTGCATGCTTTTAAGTAGTGTTCGGTACCCCAAAACCCCTCTATGTCAGCAGCTTTTTCTCCATAGATACCATCACATTGGTGAGAGGCCTTGGGCAGTTTTAGAACGGCGTTGGCTTTGAAGATCTGATCATTTCCGCTTGACTGTGTAGCGACTTGAATGTGGGTTAAATCAGCAAGGGCTTTGGGGTTAGCAATGATATCTGGAACGGATTTAGTCGGTGAAATGCGTGTGGTTACCGGGATGGCCTTGCCCATGGATTTGCAGTGATTGCGAGAATTGGTCCAAAAGAGCCCATCGTCATTTTCACGGTTGAAGATTTCGTCAGTTTTCCCGGGTGAAACTTTGTGAACAATGCAGCCATAGACGATGATGCTGCCGTTTTCGACCAACCAGTCGCCCTTATCACTGAACTGAAAAGTTGAAGAATCCTTTTTGAGGTTCAAGGAAAATTTGTTCGCTTTATCTTCGGAAACGGCCTCGTCTCCATTCTTAACCTTAAGATCGACTTGAGTATCCGAACTGAATTGCAGGCTGCCCTTCTGATTCCGTAGACCGATGACACCTGTTCCGATGAGCTGGGAGGCCAGGTTCAGGGCTTCTTCATTGGCCTGCTGCAGATTTTCGGCGGTCATCAGTTTCTTGGTGAGTTCAACGGCATTGCGACTATCCGAATCCGTTTGACTTACCAGCAAAGAGCCGATGATGCCGACGGCTAGACTAAAAGAGAGTGCGGCTGTACCTGCATTGGATTGTAAGTTAAGCACAATCCGCTGTTCTTTATTGACCGGCATTTTCTAGTCCCCTCATAAAGACGATTTT
>JBIKVD010000115.1:0-11454 GCA_044357055.1 Oligoflexales bacterium
AAACTTTCAACAATGCTTCTGCTGACGAAGGCATCTCTTTCTTCAATGTTATTCTTGATTGCGCTGGATCCGAGTTCTCAATTGAGAGCGGTGACGTTTTCGATTTGGGCGCGTACTTCACAAGCTTCGACATGACTCAAGTTGCCTCTGCTAAATTGAATGGCTACGTTCCAGCAGCGGGGTCTCCTGCATTGACTGGTTCTGACGTCACTCCATTTGATGGATTCTTTGACGCCGTTGACTTCGCTGGTGCCGTTAAGGATACCGCTGGTGATTGGACCGCTGGCTGGACCTCTTTTGCTGCTGAGTAATTTTTCTCGCAATGGTTTTTGAACTATGCCAGAGGGGCGTACTCCTCTGGCATTCTCCATATATAAGGATTGCTTTTATGCGCAGCTCTTTCAAATTTGCTCTCATCCCCTTCTTGTCTTGTTTTGCTTGTATAGACGAACAGTACCAACAATCCAGTCAGGAGGAAGTGGAAAAACTGGAAGAGATCAAAGCCGAGCCTGTGGATGAGGATGTGCAAAAACTGAACGAAGATCTGGGAGAACGTGAAGAAGCCACGAATCCAGAATATACGATCGCAGAAGTTCTTTTCGAGTCCGTGCAAAAAGGTGATTTGGAAAAAGTTAAAGCCATCTTCACGGGTGGTTTGGTGGTGGATGCGAACCTTCGCAATCCCACTGACACGCAAGACAATAAGACGCTACTTATGGAAGCGGCCGCTTGGGGGCGCATTGCGATTGTCGAGTACCTATTAAGTGTCGGAGCAGACGCCTCACTAACAGATAATGGCGACAAAATTGCTTTTGATTGGGCCAAGACCATCAATAACGTTTTGATTATGGAATTGCTTTCTGGCAAGACTCTTTCCCCCGACCTTATGCTGGAAAAGCTCTATGAATTTTGTGCCGTGGGAGGGCAGGCCGAGGCTATAGTCTTTATTTTATCGCGCGATGTTAATCCCGATTATGCCCGCGAGAATGACAATATTAGCCCGCTTTTTGAGGCGGCAAGAAACGGAAAAATCGACAGCATCAAGGCTCTCCTAGACAATGGAGCCTCCGTGAATTTTCATCGCAAAGGTCATACCGGGTTAATCGGTGCTATCACTTCAAAGAATCCTGAAGTTGTCGATGTGATGCTGCAATATAGAGCCGATCCTAAGATTCCTTTTGAACGCGGGGCTCGCAAGGCTACCCCTAGACAATATGCTGACGCTACTTTGAAATCCCAACCCGATATATTGGCAGCGGTCACTGCGCTCTTAGATGCGGCCCTACTTAAAAGCGAATAGGGCTAGGCTCAGCCCATGGGGGAACAGATTTCAACCAGAAAACCGTTGCAGTCACGGACATAGGACACCATTTGACCCCATGGTTTAAGTTGAGGAGCGCTTACCGCAATCGCCCCTGAGTTCACTGCTTTTGCAAAAGCAGCTTCTACTTCCTTGGTCACGAATCCGATTTCAAAACCAAATGGTTTACCTGTCGAATAGGACTTTACATATTCAAATCCGTGCGAACCGGCGGTATCGTGATGTACAAATCCGATTTTAGTCTCACCTGTCATCATTTCGCCGTACTGCTTGCTTTCGTGCAAAAAACCTTTTTCAAGACCGAAGGCCGACGCGTAAAAGTTCATCGTTTTCTCAACATCTTCGACATAAAAAAGTGCATACCCTAGCTTCATGGTTTCTCCCAAAAATGTAAGTTCTTCGCCGTCAATTCTCAGGAACCTGATTAAGACTATTTGACGGAAGTGTCGTGCCTTCTCATCGCGCCTAATACCAGCCGGCTATTGTCATCGCCTCTGTTTCCAAGCCCCATCATAACACCCGCCCGATCTTCTGCGCTGCGGTTTTGACTGAGCTTCTTCTTGAAATGGAGTTCTTCAATCCGAATCCGAAATGCAACGATGCTTTTCGCCAGGGAATCACCTGCGAGGTCCCTGGGGATCGAGAACTCCCAGCCGCTAGGCCAATGACGCTCCACATGCGCTGTGAGATGCCTGAGACACTCGACGATCGTATCATGATTCTCAAGCAATTCTGCTTGTCCCTCTACCTGTACCGATGAGTAATTCCATGTTGGGACATCCGTTTCAACGTACCACTTAGGTGTTATATAGGTATGCGGCCCCTGAAACAGGACTGTCACCTGAGAGCTTGTCAAGGAGCGCCACTGAGGATTTGCCCGCGCCATATGTCCAATCAGAACAATGCTATCACCATCTCTCGTGGGCGTGAGGGGTAACTGAGAGACCATTGGCTTTCCTTCCGCAACATTGATAACTGTTGCAAAAGGGTTTTGATCCATCAGTTCAAAGGCCTCTTTCTTATCATAGGATTTGAACCTTCCAGGGTTGTACACGATCTTTCTCCTCGTTCATCAGATAGGGCGCACTGGTTGGGTACTCCTCCATTAAATGGATCCCCAATTTTTTGGCACCATTAGCTTGGCTCGCAGGGTTCCTTGAATGACTTCTAGAACGACTATAAGAACCCAAATCAAAAAGGCACGCAAGGATAGGTCTAAAATGACATTGCTTCTCAAAAAGATACAAAAGTGGTCCCGTCAATTCGCAAGGAAGAAATGGAGGATGCTCCGCAGTGACGTGCAATCTTTGATCGACTTATGGCATCAGGATAGGCTGTTTAAAAACAGCCTATTCTTGAAATTTTAATTCAAAGAATAGTCCGTGTATCCCTTCGCATCGTTAGTATAATAAGTGTTTTGGTCGGGTTCGACTAAAGCCACACCATTTTTAATTTTTTCGACTAAATTTGGATTGCTGACATAATGGTGCCCAAAAGCAATCACGTTTATGAAACCCTTTTCAATACTTTCGGCAGCTTCTTCGGGAGTGTAGCCCATGTTTCCGATAATCGGTCCTTTGAAAGCCTCTCGGGCTGCGGTCATGACGTCACCTTTTTGGATTCCAAAAAAATCAGATCTCATCATATGCAAATATGCCACTTTGAGCTGATTTAGCTCTGACACGACGTAAGAAGTCAGCTTTTGAGGATTGGAATCTTTCATACTGTTATAGCTATTTAGCGGCGACAAGCGCACGCCAACTTTATCTGCCCCCCAAACATTCATGACGGCTTTCGTAACTTCTAATATTAATCGACAACGATTCTCAATACTGCCACCATACATATCACTGCGTTTGTTGGCAGAATCACGCATAAACTGATCGAGTAGATATCCATTGGCACCGTGAACTTCGACTCCATCAAAACCGGCGGCCTTAGCATTTTTTGCCGCTGTGACAAAACCCTCAATAATGGTAGGAATTTCCTTAAGCTCTAACGCCCGTGGCGTGACGTAAGGTACTTTACCTTTTGGAGTATAGGTTTCACCCTCGGCCGCAATCGCACTTGGCGCAACCGGCACATGATCGTGATTCAAAAATGGGTGACAGGCTCGGCCTCCGTGCCACAGCTGTAGTACTATTTTTCCACCTTTTTGATGAACAGCTTCCGTTACTTTTTTCCAACCATTTATTTGAGCTTGAGAATAAATACCGGGTTCTCTTCCGCCAAAAGCCGAGTTGTGTTCCATAACCATAGTGGCTTCGGAGACAATAAGTCCGGCACTTGCCCTTTGGGCATAGTATTCTGCCATGATATTCGTTGGATTATGGTTTTCATCGGCACGACAACGAGTCAGCGGAGCCATAACTATTTTATTTTTAAGTTCAAGACTTCCTATTTTTGTCGGAACAAATAAATTTTTTAACTTAGACATATATTTTCCTTTGTTTTTTTATTGCCTGATCATGTTACACGATTTCATAAAATGACGCTCGGTTTCTCTATTTTGCGTAGGTTTTTTTGGCAAGAGAATCACAGCATAAAGAAAAATTGATGTTCTCGTGGCCAATCAGGCTCGCCATCCACCTTGTATCCCGTCAAGCAAAGCGCATTCTCAGATTTTCTAAGATAAAAACCAGTCGGATTCTCCTGATCGCAATCCGGCTAAGGAGAAGCCATTCTAAGATACGGCCCCTCCGGCTGGTGTAGACATTCCAGTCTTACCGCAGCTCCGAGATATTGTAGACAGGGCCTCAGCCCTAAGCTAGCAGCATTAGCCACAATAGCTTTGAATGAACTCGGACCCTGTACTTCTAAGTCAGATAAATTTTCTTTGACGAGTTTATTACTTGAACTCGCAAGGTCCCCAGCCATAAGGTCCCAATAAGGGATTGGGAGAGCCTCACAGGGCGCTTTCCATTCCATAAGTGAGTTGAGCCGATTGCCGCAAAGTCCCTTGGAAACCGGCCCCCAGCCATTCGACAGATGCGAATGTTGATTTTGGGACCAAGGAAAGTTACAATGTTCACATCTTTCATTTTTCAGTCACTGTCTGTGCATCATGATTCAGGATTTTAATTTCGTTTCATAAGGGGTGTGAACCTATGCGAGTTTTGTTTGTCATGAGTCTTGCTTTCCTATCGGTCATTGGATGTAAAAAGGCTGACACTGCGCCGCCGAAGCAATCGGCTGTAAAAAGCGATGAAGGGACTGGCCAAAGCGCACCTGTGGTTGCATCTGTGGTTGTTGGATTTGTCCGGCCAGTCATTGTGTTCCCATCGGGAGATGGTCAATTGAATCCACAAGAATATAATTCCCTTGTGGAATCCGAGAATTGGAATTTTGATAAAACATGGGCTAATGAGGGAAATCCATGGGACAAACCGAATAATACCCAGCTGAAAACACATCTTACCCAAGGATGGGCTGCCCTCAATGCGAAAATTCCAAATTTGACATCGGCATTTGTCGTAAGTCCCCAGCAATATGTCGCTGTACCAAATCCATGGATTTATTATAACAATGCCGTCGACCTGATAGGTAACAACTGTCGCCGCTATTGGGTAGAAAAAGATGGAACCACAACAGACATTGGTATTCTTTGTTGGATCGAAGGAACGACTCCGCTTTCTCTGGAGGCAAACTGGGCAAATGAACGAATGGATATCGTTTTAACTTACGGGCATAGCGCTTCTTTAGAAGTTCGCGGACACAGATTCTATTGGTTATCCCGCACAGCAGCGAGCGGCGGAGATGGTGGATGCTCTTCTGTATCCAAGCAAATAGGTATAATGCATCACTTTCTTCCATCATTAAACACGCCAGGCAATTGGGTGAATGCAGGTGATGGCGTAGAAAACTGGACTTGGGCCGGTGGTGCCAAAGCTTGTGGCCTACCACAAAATATTACCGCAGCGAGAGATTTCTTTGGAGAAGTCAGGTCAGCTTGCAACGGAGCAAAAGAAACGGCGGTTAACTTAAGTGGCGTTTGTAGTGGCCGGTTAGGGGGAACTAACACCAAGTTGAAAGCCGTAAATGAGTTTAAAGTTGATACGACTAACGAGAATCAATTGTTATTCTGTAATGAGCCAATTAAGAGACTTATTTACATCAATCTAGGCACTGCGCAGGCATTAACAGAAGATAGAATGCCGTTGGACCAACCTTACATCGGCTACTGTCCAGAGGGAGTGGAAGTCGCTGACGAACGGGTCAATGATTATTGCAAGAATAATCAAGAAGCGTTGAACTGCAGCGAGTTCTAAAATTGCTTGCTGAATAATAGTCTGACATTTGCCTATTGATGGGGGTTTCACAGCCCCCATTTGCTTTTCAACATTATTTAGAACAAGAAAGTTTGCTTACAGGCAGCACGTATTTTCACAACCGCGGTCATGGCAGCGCCGTGAGAAAGTGGGTGGTGGAGGTGGCGGGAATCGAACCCGCGTCCAAACCTGAGGCTGGAAGAGCGGCTACATGCTTAGCCCCCACGTTTTATCCTCTTACCCCGAACGCCCGTAGGCGGGCTTTCGCAGTCGCAACCTGATTAATCTTGCCGAGGTGACTTCAGATGGCAGCCAACCTGCGACCAGTCAGTATCATGACGTCGCACATAAGGTACTGACACCCTTATGATTGACGGCTACTTTCTATTAAGCAGCGAGTGCGTAATCGTTGCCGATTGACGACTGTGTCGCATTTATAACCGGGTCACGACACCACCCCGGACATGCTCTCAACCAAACCAGCCAGACCTGTCGAAACCATGACACCCCCACAAGGGTCATACCTTGACACCATAGTCAGCTTTCGGCCCACCCGCAAGCTCTACGAGGGGACACGATAGGAATAAAAATCTTTAAAGTTCGGGCTCCTTCTTTCCAGGTTTGCACTATAATAGCAACAACACGTCAAAACAGGACCCGAAAATGCTGACCCTGTCCCCTGACCAGCCTTCACCCTTGGTGCTTGAAGCAAGCCAGGAGAGAGGTTTTGAATTTGAACGGTCAGCACCCAATTTGGTAAAGCCCCTACTTTTGGACGTCTCCGTCCTAGGCACAGAAACTCCATTAGAATTATGGCATTGGCCTCGAAATAGCGAACTTCCGCCACTGCTGATGATTCCCGGATTTGGTATGCAGGTCATGGACTATCTTCCCTTGATTGAGTCCTACTTGGCTCAGGGAATGGAAGTTCTTGCGGTTAATCCTCGCGGACAGGGGGACCCACCAAGGATTTATGGCCACATCCATCATTTACAGCAGCTATCCCATGACTTGCTGCAGGTTTCGAACTTGGCCTATCATCATACTGGCAAGAGACCGATCTTGTGGCTTGATCATCTTGCTATCGTTGCAGGGTTAGAATTTGCTCTCACTTATCCAAAATATCTCAGTGGGCTAGTGCTGGTGCAGCGTGGTCCATGGCCAGTCCTTACTGCCAAAAAATTAAATCTCTCTTTCTTACACATTTTGGCGGACCTAATTCCCCACTGGCCATGCCCTTCGTTCCTGCTTCCCAAGCGTTTTGCTTGTGGGTTGGAATTACAGGCGCTTAAACATCAATTAAAGGTCAGTATTCGCTATGTTTATGAGATTGCAAAGCAAGTGCCAAAACTGGAACACAAAATGAAATCCTTATCCGTTCCTGTGCTCAGATTGGGAAATTCTCCTGCCGATAGAAACCACGTGCCTGATGTGGAATCGTTAGAGCGCGATATTCAGCCCTTATGGGCCTGGCTGCTGGCTTTTCATAGCGGTAAAGCTGTGGACTCAGCAGGATGATGCTTAAGAGTAGGAACTCCACGTCCCTTTGAAAGGAATGCAGTGACTGATCCCTACCAAAAAACACTAAAGGGTATCCATCATCGCATCCGATGGTTAGCGATTTTGCAATACGGCTGTATCGCGATCTTGATGACGACCCTTTGGGTAAAACTATCCCCGAACCTCGCTGAGGATTTCTTCTACATCGCACCCTGCCTATGGGCGCTACTGTGTGCCTTGCGAGACAAGAGCGTAGAAACTCAAGTTCAAGAGTCACACCTTACAGTCCTGGCCGACATGCAGAACCCAGCTGAGTCCGGGAATCCCTATGCGGGCGGTGATGAAAAATGGCTGGAGCACGTGGCAAAGCTGAAAACAGAGACCTATTTGATACACGGCAATCGCCTCAGGATTCAAATCAAGAGCCTCGCCTTATATGTGACCCTTGCAGCTCTAGCTCTCTTATTCAACCCTCCATCCCTCCAAACGATCCTCAAAGATGTGGAGTTTGTTGTTTCCAATCTGCAACGAGGAGCCGTCTTGAAGATCATTGACGGTGCTGCCTTAGAGGAACAAGAGCGCGAACTACAACTGTCTGCTCGACAAACCACCGCGTTAACTCTCCTATCAGAAAACATGATAGAAATTACCGCACGCGTCCCCTCCCAAAACTCCCCGCCCGTCATAGAACTCTTTACGCCGGAAGTGGAGGGTGCGGCAGAGCAAAAGCCTTCGGAGCCCTTACAACGCTTTCAAATGCTGCAGACTGCCGAAGATCAGGGCTTAACCATTTACACTTTGCGTTTTTCTCTGGCGCAGTCTGCTGATCTTTATTTGGATGGCTTATTTGGGAGCCACCGTGTGGCTACGGTGAAGGTTGAACGTCTGCCCATCCCGCAAGTCGTCATGTCCATTCGCGACAAAGTTAAGGATCCGTGGCCGGATAATTTGCCACTGCCTCTGATCATTGAAGCACAAGCCCAAAACCCTCTACGTAGCATTCAACTCATCATCTCTTCAGGAAAGCGCCAATCACGGGAACTAGTAAGCAATATCATGGCTGAAGACAAGCAGGAGATCAAAGTGGACTATGAGCTCCTGCTAGAAACCTACAATGATCAAGACGTGATGGAAATCCAGATTGTCGCAGAGGTAGTGGATCGATCCTTACCAAAACCTCTTGTCGGCCTCAGTGAACCGATCTTTCTCAACATTGCTAGCTCCTATGGTCGTTATCGCCAAACTCTCGCGACCCTCAAAGAGCTAAAAAGCGAAATTGACAGGAAAGTCGAGAATGCAGAGTACAAACTTCCGGAGGAAGTCAACGAAATCGGTGCCAAGGCACTTGAACAATCCATGGATTCTCCCTTTTTCGATGGGATTGATCGTATGCAGATTGGCGAGTTTGTCGAGCAGAGCCAAGCTTTAACGAACACGGCGTCCTTTGATCAAATGGCGGAATTGTCTACGGCCCTCAATTTCTTTCTCTTTGAGCATGAGATTCTTGACGATCGCGAGCGAGATCGCGATTTCTTTGTCGCTGCTAGAAGCCTCTCCCGTCTGATGGAAGATCAAACCCAGCCCCAACGAGTCATTCAGGCAGCGGAGCGGATGGAGGAATTTCTTTCGGAACGCCACTTCCGCTGGAACCTAAGATTAGAACACCTGGCTAAAGAGTACTGGCCACCACAAAGCAGCAAGATTATGCAGGACAAACCCTTTCACGCTCTCACGAGTCGCATCAAATCTCGTTACCAGGAACCTTCCCGCGAACATAAAGACCTGTCGTTAAAAGAGCTGTCTGAATCTGTGGCACAATACAAAAACTGGATCGAATCTCTTGAACAAAGCGAGGATAAATCCAGGGAGCAAGATGCCGCAAAACGACAAGAAGGACTTGCAGCCTCCCAAGAGGCGCTGAAAGAGCTACAACGCCGGCAGGCCAAGATATCAAGTACCCTTGACCGTGCGGACCAACAAGAGGGTGAGCAACTCAAAGAGGAATGGGGTATGGCTCGCATGGAGCAAAGCGCCAATATCGATGCGACGCAGAAGGTTGAAGGGCAAATGCGTTCCCTTTCCCCTTTAGCAGCGAGGCGAATAAAGGCCGCCCTGGAGGAGATGGAAAATACCCGGGACCAAGGCAACAAAGGGCAATTCGTCCCCGCAGAAACAGCTTCCGATCAAGCTGGTCGACTGCTTAATCAGGCGCAAAATGCCGCCGAGCAGCAAGCTCAATCCCAACAAAATAGCCAAGGGCGACGGCGCCGGCGCGTCACTGGAGACAATTATTACGGCCAAGGAATCGTCACTGGGGATATTGAAATCAAAAGAACTTATCAAGTGGATAGGCGCTACCGCGAGGACGTCCTTAAGGACGTCAACTCATCGGCGCGAAATCAAGAAGAAGAAAATAGAGAATACTTGCGGCAGTATCTGCGGAAAGTCGTGCGCTGATAACTTTACTTGGATCTAAGATCTGCACCATTGCTTATCTTGGACCGAACCGTATCGCTGATCACAACTTGAGGTCCGTCTGTGGTCTCTAGCGCCACGAAATCGTAACCAGCACGCTTCTCAATCTTGCTGTTCATCACCATAGCGACACCGGATTGATCGACGTAACTGATTCCCAAGGATCCCGCTAAGCCCTTGGACATGGCGTAATCCTGCGGGGAAACAAATACCACTAAGGGATCAGAGCTGTTAGGGCTGCTGCTTGGGCGCAAGCCCAGGGCATGGGAATGGTTTACAGCCACTTGATGCCTAATCATCAGGGTCTCACCCTCAAGATCCAACATGCCCCCGATTGTACCACCAACAATCTGACCATCCACACTCATAGGCATCACGCAGACGCCGAGGATGGCAAAGCTCAAGGCTGCTCTCAATAATTGCTTTTTCATATAAAACTCCCCTTAAAGTTGAGTTGATTGGCTGTCTTTACGTTTCAAAAACTGTTGCTCGTCTAAGTGTCCCATGACATCTCCCCAGGTGATCATCACATCGCCGTGGTTTGCTTTGTCCAAGAAAATCGACATCAACTCTTTCTTATATCCCTTCACACATTCCGTCGCTTTTTGAATACCTTCCTCGTTCAACCCTAGACAGTACCAACTCAACAAATAAGGAATATTCCTACGATTGCTATCCACAATGTCTAAAGATCGACGGATTCCCCGACTCAAGACCTGGTGATCCATAATTACCGAGGGCTTCAAGCGCACCCGACCATTGATCTCCTGACAAAAGCCATTCTCAAGCATCTGTTCGAGTTTCATTCGGCCAATCTTGCCGTAGTTCTCCTCGATCTCATCAGCCATGGTGCCTTCTGCACTAGCAGCTAAGCAAAACACCAAAAAACCTAAGGAGTCGGAAAAGACCTCATCTAGTTCCAACCCGCCAAAGCCATTACCCGCCTCATTCATGGCCTGGACTTGATCTTTAACCAAAGAATAGACCGACGGGTAGTAAGTCTCTAAAAAGCTCTGCACCCGATCCGAATCTGCCACGACTTTTAAAATCGCGTAGGAACTTTCGAAACTGGGCACCGTCTCGAGCTGCAATATTCGCGTGATCGTGTTGTACGCGATACCTGTATCTTTAGCTAAACTCTGTCGACTGCGCCCTTTGCGAGCACTTAAGTACGTCTCAACCAGATCCTTCAGCTCGCGCGTCAGCTTTTTTCCATCGTCCATCGCGGTTTTCCCCCCAGCTTGATCTTTTGATCAACACCCTTATATGCCAACTAGGCAGGAAAGTCAAAGCGATTCCCGGTACTTCAGAGCAACTGCAACCCCGCAGACTTCCGGACCTTGCCCAATACTAAGGCAAAAAACCCCGCCTCATCAAAAGAGCGGGGGTCAGTCTGGGACGGATGATGGACAACCTTTCATATGGTCGACCGAGCCTGGGTAGGAACATAGTCTAACCACATTAAGGCCCCCACTTGCAAAAGGTTGAGGCCCTCAAAACCAGCTCTGACCAGGTCGCTTGATTGGGCGGCTTCCCTTGGGAGTTCTCCACCAAACCAATTGCGAATCGCGCTTACGACTGACCTTGCCATAACTTACCCCCCTTATAGTTTTGGGACCCCTCTGAGAGATTGGCTGCTCTCTGTATGAAAGGAATCTAAGAGAAGCGCGCGCAGATAGCAATAACTAATTGAAAATACTACACATTTTACTCTACACGGTGGGTGAATTTACTCTCCATGGCGAGTAAACTAGCCATCTTGGACTAGCGGAGTCGGAAAAAACTCGGTGATTTCGGTCAATCGCTCATCAAAGAAGTGCGTCAGAGGCGCTTTTGTGCCACCTTTAGCATGGCTGGAAGCTCAAGCCGCGGGACAGATCTACCTCGTAC